>CAYXFO010000429.1:0-3784 GCA_964464255.1 uncultured Pirellula sp. | reverse complement strand
TTTCGATACACCCGAAGCCTGGGCGATCATCGAAACGATGGCATCCGGACATCCAGACGCCCAGCCAACAAAAGTCTCGCAGTCGATGCTCTCGGCACGAGATAGAAGATGAAACTAGCGTTCCCCGATTAGACAATTACGGAGTTTGAGCAACATGCAAATGTCTGGGATCATTGCCCTTTTGGTGTCCTTGGTTGCAAGCCGCATCATCAACGAGCGGGGCTACCGCACGTTAACCTCGGAGCAGAAGCTCCGACTGATGGATGGATTTTCAAATGCTCGCGCCTACTCCTTGATTCCTGTGTTGGTACTGGCTGGAGCGTATTTCTTGCTGGTCTCGCAAACGAATCTGGATCGGCAATATCTGAACATAGGTTACTTCGCTCTCTTGATCGCGTATGTTGTAGGTCGCACGATTTTGAGCCACAGAAAAATCTCCCAACTCGACATGCCTGTTCAGTACAGTCGATCATTCACCATTTCTCAGGTGCTGTCCATCCTCGGTATTGCCTGGTTCTTTTTCGTTATGCTCACCGGTTGAGATCGGCGATGGTGCTGATGAATGGAGAGATTGTTATGCCAAAGTTCAACAAGCCCGATTTCCTGAAGGAATGGGGACTGATGAACGATACGAAAAGTCAGACAAAAGGTGGCAGATAACCCGATTGAGTGGACGCCAAGTGCAAGGATGGATGCCTCAACGGTCGCGTATCGTTGACGCATTCAGCACATCTTAACGATTCAGGATATTTCAACGAACTCGTCGATAAAAGCACACTTGCTTTGCATTTGCTTTTTGGGGTCGATACAATCCGGCGGATTCGAGTGCTTCAGCGGATGCCTCTCCAACTCCATCTCGACCCTTTCCGATGCCATACGTCAGTCGTCCTTGATCGTTCATTCGTCTTGGTAAGGCATCGAACATCGCTGGTGTCTTGGAGCGTTGCGGAACGCTGATGTGCGTCTATCCGTGCTTATCTTTTTTCGTCAACTTTGGAGCAAATCTATGTCGGTCGACACTACCACACCTACAACTGATGAGTTGGCAGATCGAATTGCCAAAATTGAGAACGAAGTCAATGAACTTCTTTCCTCCATCAACAAAGCGAGGCGTCTACGCTGGCTTTTCTTGCTGGGCTTGCTAGGAATCATCGTCGCGATCGTGTTCGCATTTTCCAATCTGGCCCGCCGCGTCACCAGCAAAGAGTATCTGAACGAGGTCAGTGCCTTAGCCCAAAAGCACTACGAAGACAACCAAAAGCAGTACATGGACGAGTTGCAATTTCTCTCAGACAAGGCAACGCCGATAATCGCAAAAGCGTTTAGTGAGCAGATGACAAAGGACCTTCCAAAACTCACTCAAACGATCAACTCGGAGCGAGACACCTTTATCGCCAATATTCAAACCAAAATGGATGATCATTTAGGTAAGCAGTATAATGACTTGCTTTCCCAACATGAGAAGATCATCGTCAAGAACTTCCCTGAGCTTGAGGATCAAGAAACGCGAAGTCGCGTGGTCGCAAGCCTTCAGATGGTTCTCGAGAAGATCATCGCTCGCAACTACGGCGACCAGTTCCGGCAAAAAGCAAACGAAATTGTTTCGATCTGGGAGTCATTTCCGGCCGCAGACGAACCTCAAACAGGAGAGATGCCGCTTGAGCAGAAACTCCTGACGAATCTGTTGTTCGTAGCCTCGAACGTGATGACCGCGATCGAGACCGCCAACGGTGACGGTAGCTCGCCTACTGCAACTCCACCCGCCTCGAATGCGGTCACCTCCCCTGCTGCAGATCCTGCCACTGCATCCGATCCAACTCCCGCTACGGATCCAGCTTCTGCGTCGGAATCAGGGACTGCTGAGCCAGTTCCCGAATCCACGCCGAGCGATCCTCCCAAGTCGTGATGGTTCACCACGGCACCCCCACCAAGAAACCTTAATTCCGAGAAAGAAAAACATAATGAACAGCAGTACCAACCAAAAACTGATAGACATCGACAAGAAGATCACTGCACTGCGCAAGCGTTTAGCTCGCGAAGTCATCCTCACGACCGTGCTAGGTTTGCTCATGATGGCCGCGGTTTGCTTTTACTTTTTTTACGGTTATCGCGAGATAAGCGAGCTTCTCAAGCCGAAGATGCTTGTCGACTATGCTGCGACTATGGCCCAGGATGAAGTTCCGAAATTGAGGTCGATGCTGACCTCTGAAATCGAGAACAACGCACCCGCGTGGGCGGCGGAATTGAGCAATCAAGTTGTAGGGGCAATTCCGAATGCGCGAGGTCAGCTCGAAGACTTCATCACGGGCCAGGTAGATCAAGCAACGGTTCAAACCATGCAACTGACCGCGCCGGAAGTGGAGAAATTCATCGAAGCTAACCGTGCGGATTTGAGTCGCGCGATCAGTGAACTGAAAAACGCTGACAAAGTCCTATCCGAGCAATCGATCGCCAATATCGAGAATGCACTCAACGAAACCCTTCAGACGAATGTGAAGAAACAAGCGGAGGAAGCATTGCAGACCCTCAGCGAAATGAAACGAAAAGGGGATAGCCTCAAAGATGGTGGTAAACTCAATGAGATGGATCAGAGACTCCGCGAAATCATCATGATCCTTCGCCGATTTCATGCACGGGAACTCGGTGCTTAAACCTCGTTCTTGGACGAGCGGACAATCTGATGAAAATACGAGTCTGAAGGGATCCTGTTCCGCGATGGCCAGAATATGGCCATCTCGGCTGTCGGGCCGATACGTATCCCGCAGCCAGAGGGCGTCGATTTATCCGATGCAGATGAGTTCGCTGACAATTTGAAACTGCTTAAGATGGCCTTCGCACTCGGAGTCGCCATCTTCTTTATGCTAGGGGGTCGTTGCGCACGGGCTCGCGAATCGGCATTTCGATTCCGCATCTGAGCGATGTCGCAACTACCCCGTGGAATAAAGCCAAACGACGGATCTTTGTTGCAAGCGGTATCGACCATCCTGAATCACAGGAGCCGCCGTCCATAGAACAATATCTTCCGGGGACTTCAGGCCCGTATCAATCCAACGGCGCCAGGGACTCTTGCTCTCCGGCAATTCAAATTCCTGCTGTTCCCAATGAGCATTGAGCGCGAAATAGATCAGAAGATTCCGTTGTTTGAATTCACCGCTAAATGCGAGGGTGAATGAATTATCGCTCCAGTCGGGATGATAGGCTCTCACACCGTGCCAGGCTTTGGTGGCCCTCCGCAGCATCTCGGTCAACCCGATTCGATCCTCTTCATATGCCACATCACGCGTTGAACGCTGATGGCAGAGCATCTGCGCGAAACGGAAGATCTCTTTATGCCTAACGAGATCGGTCCAATCGAACCAGCTGATCTCGTTATCTTGGCAATAGGCGTTATTGTTCCCGCGCTGAGTGCGTCGAACTTCATCACCCATCAAAACCATCGGCATGCCGAGAGACAGCAGCGTCACTGACAAGAGATTCTTAACTTGCCGATTCCGAAGATCTTCGATTGCAGGGTCGTCGGTTGGCCCTTCGGCACCGCAATTCCAACTCCGATTGTCATTGCAGCCATCTGCGTTTGCATGTCCGTTTGCTTCGTTGTGTTTCTCGTTATACGAAACGAGGTCATTCAACGTGAATCCGTCGTGACAAGTAACGAAGTTGACGCTTTGCTCGGCTTCGCGATGCTCGTGACCGTAGATTTCCGGACTTCCCAACAGTCGGTCGGCAATGCGGCGCACGGCACCTGGACGTCCACGGAAAAAGTCTCGAACGTCGTCACGAAAGC
>CAYXFO010000428.1:0-3785 GCA_964464255.1 uncultured Pirellula sp. | reverse complement strand
GCGTCGAACATGTGCATGTATCCAAGGTACAGGGGCGAAAACGCGATCATCTCCTCAAACGTGATCTCGCGATCCAGCATAGCGAAAGCTCGAGACAAGACGACCGGATGCTGTAATTCATCCTTCGTACGTTCGGGCTCATCCTCGGCTGATACGATAATGTACTCCCCTTTTGGATGCACGACGAACGTGTGGTAAAAGGTCTTGGCAGGAAGTGGGGAAGGTGTTTGACTGGGCTCCTGAATGTCCTCATTTTTTTCCGGTTCAGGTTTCGGCATCGGCACTGGTTGTACCGTGACGGCCATCGTAAACCACTCACGATCCGACGAATAGGGAACCGGAGTTTGGTCGACCTGATCGACGATTGCCTTCTCCCCTAGATGCCGAAGCAGCCAACCCGATGCACCGTGAACACCGGAACTGGGATCGTTGGCGTACCATTCAGCGAGTTGTTTCTTCAACAATTCAAGTCTCGCTGCAGGGATCTCACTCGGGCCATACTCGCCGATCGCGAGCAGCAATGCATAACGAGCATGATTGTAGGACCGTCGCCCCGTGTTGTTTCGAGAGAGTGATGTACCTTGGATGCGATCGGTCGTGATATCTAGTAAATCAAGCAATTCATCCGCGCTGATACCTCGAGGCTTGCAACGAAAAATGAATTGCGTCATCGCTTCCGGATCGTCGGCCCAATCGAATACCGGCAAAACTCGCTCTCGCTCTCCCAATCGCAACATGGTCACAGCTGCGTTGGCGCGGCGTTGACCATAAGCAATTCGAGGGACAGAACCTAGATCCTCCGGCGGCGACGTGTTCGTAGCCTGGCTGAGTTGCGTGATGGTCTCGGGAGACTTGAACGCCAAGACCAAGGGATAGAGCACACGATATTGTTCGGGTGTCGCCTCAGTCAGCAAATAGGTCAAACGCGACCGATCTTGCGCAGCGTAGTCGGCGAGAGCGTTGGCAGCACTCAAACGCTGTGTGTCACTGGCTTTGGGATCCATGAAGATGCGTTCCAGATCGGTTAGGATCACGCCTTGAATCGGACGCAACGCCTCGCGCAACTGCGGCTGGAAATCCGAGTTGCTGGAAACTAGTTGCTGAGCAACAAACGAGCGGACCGAATCGGTCCATACAGTCTCTTCGAAGGATGAAACATAATCGGCAAGGGCCAGTGCGGCTCGGAAACGGCGATTCGGATCGACTTGGCTGTCTTGCAGAAGGCTTTGGAACGATGCGGTCAGCTTCGATGCCCACGGGCGAAGGAGTTGACGGATCGGCAACACATACTCGAGCCTGCCTGCAAGGAGTTCCTCCATAAGAGGCTCAATGAGCGAGGAATCTCGCGAGACATTCGCCATACGCGCACGAAGTCGAGCGCGGTGACCTTCCTGCGTCGCGGCATCGGAGGCAAGAAGTCGATTAAGAGATGCAGCAACTAATTCCGAATCGGTATCCAGTTGCTTGATGATTTCCGGAACCTGAGATGGCTCCGCGCTTGTTAACGCGTTGACTAGCCCTTCCACTCGCGTTTTTTCTTGTTGACGTGCGATATCCCGCGATGTAAACCAACCACCGACTGCGAGAAGAATAACTGCAGTTGCCGCCAACAACAAACTCTGTAAATGATGGCGAGTTGCTTGTTGCATCACTCCCTTCTCACTAGCGTTCCATTTCACAGCTTCGGTGAGGCGACGTATCTGAAGCCATTCAAGCAAGGTCGGTAGCTGCTTGTTTTCCTTGTGGAGACTCCAAGCCGCTGCTCGTTCTGCTAATTTCAGTTCCGCACGACCTTTCTTGGTCTCCCGCTGCT
Source organism: uncultured Pirellula sp. (assembly GCA_964464255.1). Lineage (GTDB taxonomy): Bacteria > Planctomycetota > Planctomycetia > Pirellulales > Pirellulaceae > JBKCUI01. Next base: position 1,972 of record CAYXFO010000428.1, on the reverse strand, counting down.
TGCGCGTCAGCCATTCGCGCAGAGAAGGGACCAGATAGTCATGGGTTAATTGGTACGAAAGCAACGCACCTCCCTCATCGACCGGCGTGATCAGTTTCAGATCGTTATTGAGTATCTTGACCAGATCCGAGAACTGTCCGGTCTTACCTGCATAGCCGCACAACATCTGCAACGTCTGGGCTGTACGCGTGGTTCCTTTGATGTCGGTCCCAATCGGTGGCAGCAATGCAGCGAGAAATGCTCGAACCGCCTCTTGATGCTGCCGATACTGGATCGGTGCATGAAGCTCTCCAAACGTTTCCTCCAAAAATGTCACTCCAACGCCCGATATTCCCCCCAACGCATGTAGCGTTTTGGGTGTCCACATCTTCCCTTTCATCATCTCAGCGAGCAGCGCCAAACGCACTGAGATAACTTTCTCTTTTTCGCTCAATCCTTCTATGGCCTGGTTGATAAAAGCGGTCTGCTCTTCCGTCCAGGGGGTCGGATACTCAGGGAGTTTCCCGTAAGCGCGCCCGAACGATGCAAAAACTTTTCTGGCATGATCCATATCGAACAGATCCACCATGGCGCTGTTCTCTCGCTCGATGATGGGAATATCTAGTTCTTGAAGGAAACGACTAACGGATACCCAGAAATCCTCTCTTACCATCACGATTGCCTGGACCGTTACGCCGTCGCATTGTCGCAGAGCATTGGTCAACTCGGCATCTGCGTAGCTACTGCTTGCGTAAAGCCACTGCTCAAACTGGTCGATCACCAGCAGCAGTTTTCCGCCGCTAGGAACCAATCGTTTACGTCTTATCAACGCGAGGGCATCGGTAAGGTTTCTTGCGGGAAGTTCCCCCAACTCTTTTTCGATACCCTTCAGCAATCGCTCAGGTGTATCGTCCGAAGTCGCTTCGACATACACCGTTTGGACCTTGGGTGACAAACGTGGCAACAGTCCTGCTTTCATTAAGCTCGACTTGCCGCACCCGGATGGCCCGTAGACCAAACCTACGCGAAACGAACGCTCAATATCCGTTGCCTCGATCCTCTTTCTCCAGAAGTTCAGCGACTCCGGCACACCATCGCGATCATAGGGACCGGGTAATAACTCCAGAAAAAAATCCGCATCCCCTTCGTCGAGGATCGCAACCCCTTAGGAATCACCTTGACCGGTATCGACTTGCGATCTGATTCGCGATTACCCGACGATGGGGTGCTAGGAGTGAGCAAGGAATCCGTGCGAAAAGAATCCGTGCGCAACCCATCAAATCCCGCAAGTCCTGAGCCAGCGTCAGAAGGACTCGATGGCAGAAATCCTGCCGACGGGGTTCGAATGTTATTGGATAACCTGCCACCATCAGATCGATTGGTGAGGAGCCAACGGACCTCCTCAGCAAAGTCTCGTGCGATCGCATATCGATCGGAAGAACGACGGGCTAGGGCCTTTAGGCAGACGCTTTCTAGCTCGCGCGAAATTGTCGGATCGAATAGTCGCGGTGTTCGGACATCGGCGACCTGGACCTGCTTGAGCAATTCCATGGATGATTTAGATCGAAATGGTCGACGACCGCAAAGAAGCTCGTAAAGAACGATACCCAAGCTGTATATGTCGCTTTGGTTGGAGATCAAGTGTCCTTCGCCTCGAGCCTGTTCAGGGCTCATGTACGCCGGGGTCCCTGTGATTTCCCCTACGCTAGCTTTGTCGGTTTCTCGGAGTGCTATTCCGAAGTCTGCAAGATAGGGAGTGTCGTGCTTATCCAGCAAGATGTTCGCGGGCTTGATGTCGCGATGAACGAGCCCCTTGGAGTGCGCGTATTGGAGCGCGTCGGCGATAGCCGCAATAATCTTCAGCGTCAATTCACGACTCGGCCGATCATTCTCAATGCGAGTAGCCAGATCGGAACCATCGATCAGTTTAGAAACAATGTAAAGATCGCTTTGCTCCGTGGTGCCAATGTCGAAGACCGGGACGATATGTGGA
>CAYXFO010000427.1:0-3790 GCA_964464255.1 uncultured Pirellula sp. | reverse complement strand
GATCGTTCAAGTGGGCCATGGCTTTTCGCGGATCAACGATCGAGCCAAACGCGAAACGGGTTTCCGCCGAGAGCTTGGCCATGAACATTGCGGCTGCAACTCCGTGACCGACAACATCTGCCAAGATCACCGCCAATCGATTGCCATCGAGTTCGAGGAAGTCGAAATAGTCTCCGCCGATTTGCTGGGCGGGATTGTAGTATTTGAAAAACGAATAGCCTTGCACTTTGGGGAGTTCCTTTGGGAGAAACGCCAACTGTACCTGCTTGGCCAATTCGAGATCTTGTTCGACCAGTTTCTGCTGAACGACCCGTTCGTGAAGCTGTGCGTTCTCGATCGCGATTCCCGCTTGGTTAGCCACTGCGATAAGAATCTCCAAATCCTTTTGCTCAAATCCACCCTTTTGTTGAAGACTGTCGATCTGGATTGCACCGATCGGCTCGCCCTCGCTGTTCAAGAGCGGTGCAATGATCATGGATCGAATACGGAAGTCGGCTACGCTTTGGCTACCATCGAACCGCTGGTCACTACTTGCATCCAACGAAATGATCGCTTCCTTGGTTTGCATGACTTCCCGCAACACGGTGCGCGAGACCCGAATGAGTTCCTCCTGATCCGGGCGGCGAGTCTTAGTCCATCGTGGCGAGAGCGCTCCGGAATCATCTTTGAGGATGATAAAGCCGCGATCGGCTTGAATGAAAATTGTGAACAAGGAGTCAAGAACTTTGGGGAGGACTCGGTCGAGTTCGACTGTCCTGCCGAGCCCCTGCATGATCTCAAGGATAGCCGAGAGTTTCAGTTCCGGTGAAGCCGTTAGCTGTACGCCATACTGACTGCCCGTCCTAGCATCGAGCTTGACCGTGACAGCCTGCATCCCTTCCTGCTCTTCACCGTCGTCGACAAACATGATCCCCATGCTCGACCCGCGAACATCCTGGCTTCCAATCTTGATTTCGGATTTCTGAGCATCTTCGTAATAGGCCAATTCGATGTCGCAGATGCGAACCATGTCGCCATCATGAAGCGGTGTCGATCCCTGGATGATCGTTCCGTTGACGATCGTTCCGTTTCGGCTGTTCATGTCCTCGATCGCGTACCCCGATGAGATCTTGACCGCCTTGGCGTGTTGGCGCGAAACGGCACCACTTTCAAGCACAATATCGCACTCGGGGTGGCGTCCAAGTACATATTGCTCACGAGTCAGTGTGATGCGTTGGCCCATCGAAGGACCGGTTACGGTTTCAAAGTAAGGCATGTGGCAGGCTTGTCGGACTTTTACTAGGAAAGACAGACTCTCACGTGTAGCTTCTTCGGGATGAACCCGGACAAGGCTCTTTCCATGATAACGAGTTCCGTCGCGGACCGGGAGTCCGCGCCCTCTACGAAGTTCCCGACGTCGATTCGACGGCAATTTGTCGCTGGCAGGGATAATGATTATCGAAAATCATCAGTTTTCTGTAAAATTGTCCTCCATGGATACAACGCCATTGGCTTCTAAATCCCAGGAACTTCGCTCCGCACGCTTCTGGTCCATCTTTATCCTTGCATTGATGGCCATCAATCTGCTGGTGGCCCTGGTCGCTATCGTCATCGCTCTGGGGGATCCATCGTTCAAGCCGGTCCCCTCTTACGGTGAAAATGCGGTCGACTGGGAAACCCAAAAGAGAATGCAAGTGAAGTCCGATTCTCTTGGTTGGACCGCAAGTGTGGAACGAAATCCTCAACGGAATGGGATCCGCGTCACGATGACGGACCAGGTTGGCAATCCGGTCACCGGATTATCCGGCAATATACAAGCCTACCACTTCACCCGCGCCGGCGAATCTGTCACGATTCCAACGATCGAATCGAACACCGAGCCGGGAGTTTACATCGCCGATTTCGATGCTTCAAAAGACGGGCGCTGGCAAGTAACGCTGAGACTGATGCGCGATCAGGATGAACCATTTTTTTGGGATCATGATGTGGAGTGGTACCGCTGATGTTTTGGGAATGGGGGACGGCCGTCATCGTCGCATCTTTGCTGGGGTCCGGTCACTGTGTCGGGATGTGCGGTCCCTTTGCTGTTCTCGCAACCCGTAACCCATCGACCATTGCCCCATCAAGCCAAGCCAACTGGACCGGACGATTGGTGACTTTGGCGAGTTATCACATCGGCCGACTTGCAACTTACCTTATGTTGGGTGCGCTCATGGGCGGGCTAGGAAGTGTCGCTGACGGTCTGGCCGTTGGTTCTGGATGGGCCCCGCTCGCCGCCCGATGGGTGGGAGGGCTCATGGTGTTGATGGGCTTCGCCATTCTCATGAAATGGTGGCGGGGACGCCGCGGGTTGGTCCAGCATTCAGGCTGGGTGGCTCGATGGAATCAATGGATCCTTCAAATCCGCAAGCGTTGGCGTGTTCGCGGCGCCGCGGGCGCAGCATTTTCCTGGGGACTGATGAGCACATGGCTTCCCTGTGGATGGCTCTATGTGTTTGCTATCGCCGCCGCAGGTGCTGGAGGTGCGGCCTGGGGAATGCTGTTGATGACTGCTTTTTGGGTAGGCACCCTGCCCCTGCTATCCATGGTCCCGATGGGAGCTTGGTGGATCACAGGACGCGTGAATGCGAATGGACCTGCAACGGACGGAAACCTACAGGTAAAGCCTACTGGCTGGACCGCCAGACTCAACGGTTGGATTACTTCGGCGCAACCTTTTGTTCAACCAGCAGCAGCCTGTATTCTGATCGCCTTCGGCGCAATGACCGCTACCAGTCGAGCCCATATCTCGCTTGAAAAGCTCAAGGCACCTTCATCGCATCCCATGCAAATCGCACCAAGCGAGCGATTGAAGGAAATAATCGACCAGCCACTTCCATGTTGCCAAGCGGACGAAGCAAGCTCTGAATCCAAGGAGAGCGGGCGTGGCGACGGCGAATGAACCCGATCGCGCATCCACACACCCCTGCGCGCACTGCGGCCTTCCGACACGCACCGATGATCCGGCAGCTTTCCTGGACAACTCGGCCAGAGTCTTTTGTTGCCATGGATGCATGGGTGCATACGCTTTGATTCATGAGTGCGGACTGCAAGACTTCTACGCTCTGCGAGATCAGTCCCACTCGGAGATATCGCCGGTAAAGAGTTATCGCAAACAGCATGTGCTGGATGATCTGGAGGCTGCGGGTGTGCCGGTCGAGACTTTTGCGGATGGATTGTGCCGCGTCCAGTTGTCGGTCGACGGATTGCACTGCGCAGCCTGCAGTTGGTTGATTGAAAAGATGCAGGGGACTGTGCCGGGCTTGAAATCCGCTCGTGTCCGAATGAGCGATGCGACGCTCGACATGGTCTACGACCCGCAGGTGACCAGTCCGCGGAAGGTTGCCGAACGATTAGGAACATTAGGATATATCCTATCGCCAATCGATTCTCGCGACGAAGGCGAGTCGGCAGATCGATGGTTGCAGCGCGATCACTGGATCGGGATGGCAACATCCTTTTTCCTCGCGGCCAACGCGATGTGGATCGGCATTTCCCTTTACGCGGGCGAAGCCTCGGGGATGGATCATTCCCATGCGACATTTCTCCGATGGATGGGAGCATCGCTGGGGTTGCTCTCGGCGATCGGTCCTGGACGAATATTTTTTTCTTCTGCATGGACTTCGCTTCGAGCAGGTGTACCTCACGTTGATATACCTGTGGCGCTCGGGCTTGCCGTAGGAACCGCTGGAAGCTTGGTGGGTGCCGCTCTCGGCGAAGGAAATATCTATTTCGATTCACTTGCATCGCTCGTATTTCTGCTCCGCGTTGG
>CAYXFO010000426.1:0-3808 GCA_964464255.1 uncultured Pirellula sp. | reverse complement strand
TGGTCGCACGCGAGTATCGCAAAGGTTTCGAAATCGAACGGACCAGCTAGTCAACAGAAATGCGTTCGCTCACGGCTCATTCATCTTCCACCGTTATTCCCATGTGAGGGTTCTCTTATCCACTAACTCTGAAACTGAGATTCAATGCACCGTCAGGAAAGAACCCGAGGCCTTCACCCAAGGGATCGGTTGGATTCACCGTAAAGGATCTGCCGCATCCCGACCGACGATGAAACTCGAAGGTTCGCTGGAGTCGGATTAGCGGTAACCACGAAAAATGAACTCCACGAACGAATGAAACCCCACGATATTTTTTATTGAGATGAAGCTGCGACGAAATGTACTGCAACCTTTGCGGCTGGAAATCCACCCGCAACGATCCGATGCGGGCTGTCCAAATCCGGCGGACACTCAAGAACACACTTCGATTTCTAAGTTTCTCCGACACAGTTTTGCATCATCGACGGAAGCGAGACTCCTTCGATTTGCCAGTCGACCGCAGGATATTCTGAAGGAATATTCGGAGCAACGCCAGTCGAGCATCGCTGGGAATTTGTTCCGCACCGCAAATCGTATCCACGCCTCCGTCGATACCGTTGTCGTCTTGAGCCTCGGCAATTCGGCGTTGGGCGCCAAAGCAATCGCTCAAGCATGCTGCCAGCCATTCTGGAACCACCTGTCGCGCGCCGAACGCGGCAGCAAGCCACGCATGTTTTTCATCGACGATCGGTGTGACACCGATACGATCCAGAGCCTGCTCCACCTACTCGGTTGCCACCGACCAACCACATCCAATTTTGAGCTAGATGACTGGGCACTCCTCGTGCTGGCCGCAGATGATTCTGAGAAATGTTGGCAACTGCAGGCGTTGCTCTCAGCGCTGTACCAACATGTTGCGAACGACAAAAGCGAAATGAGACAGCGTTTGATGGCGGTCGCACCCTTGTCCGGATCGATCGCAAAGCAACTGAGTGTTTATGGGGATTACGATTTTTTTGCGTCCTGCGATGAACCAGCCCCGTTCCAATGCTTCGGTCCACTTGGGTTGTTGCCCGCGACGTTGCTCGGCATCAACATTATGGAACTACTCGCAGGCGCATCGTGGATGTCGCAGCATTTTCACGAAGCATCCCCCAATGAAAACCTCGTGCTGCGGCTCCTGCATGCACTGGTACCGAACAACGATTCGCCCACTCGACCGACCCCTCTTCGAATCTGGAACCCCGGCCTTTCGGCTTGGCAGGACTGGTATCGGGATGTGAGGCAAATGAGCGACCAAATCACGACTGCCTCGGGATCATCTGAGTTCCCGAAGAATGCGTCATCCGGTTCAGGAGCAATAGGTGAAATCAACATCATCGTGGATCGATCTCGCTTCGATCCGATCGGGCTGGGCGATGACAGTCACTCGCAAGATCGCTCGCTTGCGAACATCGAAAACCATTTGCGCGCTAACTGCGATCTGGGAACTGCTACGGCGACGCTACGACTTGCGGAGTTGGACGAATTGCATACCGGACAGTTGATGCAATTCATGCTTCTGTTGTCCGCATCGAGTAAACTAATGGGATTGTCTCCTCCGGAAACAGTAGACGTCCGTTCCTACGCACATGATGGTTTGGGAAATTTTGCATGACCTCCAGTCCCACAGCCCAGGCAATCGACGAAACGAGACCACAGGTAGTGTTTCGCGTACGAGGGTTGTGCAAAACCTATCGCATGGGAGAAGTCGATGTGCATGCACTCCGGGGCGTTGACCTCGACCTCTATGCTGCCGAGTTCGTAGTCATACTCGGAGCATCAGGAAGCGGCAAATCGACCCTGCTAAATATTTTGGGGGGCTCGATATCCCCACCAGCGGAACCGTTCAGTTTCGCGATCACGATTTAACGGCTGCGGACGACGAGGCGCTCACACACTATCGACGCGAACATGTCGGCTTCGTCTTCCAATTCTACAATCTGATCCCTACGCTGACCGCGTTGGAAAATGTCAAGATGGTTGCTGACATCGCCCAGTCTCCGTTGGACCCGAGCGAAGCGTTGCGATTGGTCGGCTTGTATGAACGTCGATTCCACTTTCCATCGCAACTCTCGGGCGGCGAGCAACAGCGAGTTGCCATCGCCCGGGCGATCGGCAAGCGACCAGACGTTTTGTTGTGCGATGAGCCCACGGGTGCTCTCGATGTAAAGACGGGTGCGGTGATCTTGGAAGCCATCGCTCGTATTCATGAGCAGTTGGGCACGCTTACTGCGGTCATCACCCACAACGCGGCGATCGCACAGATGGCGCATCGGGTTGTCCATCTGTCAGACGGTCGAATCTCGGAGATCCGAACCAACACGGTCCGAAAGAACGCATCGGAATTGGTTTGGTGACAGGAGGCTTGGCTATACGTTCCCTGAATCGAATGTTCTTCGCGGAATTGCTGAAGCTGCGGAGGCAGGGAATTGCGATCGTCGGATTGCTGGCCTGCGGCATCGCGATCTTTGTGATGTCGACCGGAACCATTCGTGCCCTCGAAACGAGCCGAGAAAAGTATTACCGCAGTTACCGATTCGCTGATATCTTTGCTCAATTGGTTCGCGCTCCGGTTTCGCTCCTGGATCGTATCTCGGAAATCCGGGGAGTGAAATCCGCGACCGGAAGAATCGTGCGAGACGTATTGGTCGATGTGCCCGAGATGGTCGAGCCAGTCTCATGTCGGTTGGTATCGATCCAGCAGGATGCTCGCCATGCGGTCAACGGACTCTATCTTCGAAGTGGCCGACTCCCGGAACCATCCGACCGCGTGGAAGTTGTCGTCAGCGAGCTCTTTGCCCAGGTCCACAATCTGCGGCCGGGGGATTCGGTGATGGCGAATATGGCAGGCCGACTCGAACGATTGCATATCGTCGACATCGGGTTGTCTCCCGAATACGTTTATGTTGTCCAACCGGGATTGCTTCTCTCCGATGACCGTCGTTTCGGTGTCCTGTGGGCGCTCCAGCGGGATCTCGCCCCGGCCTTCAATATGGAGGGGGCATTCAATCATCTCTCCATGGAACTCCACAACGGCGCGAATCGATCCGAGGTGATCCATCGCATCGACGTGCTGACCAAGCCCTATGGAGGTCTAGGTGCCTACGATCGATCGGAACAGGAATCGCACCAACGCGTATCGGACGAAATGCACCAAGTGAGAGCCATGGCGATCCTTTCGCCAACTATCTTCTTACTCGTCGCCTTGTTCTTGCTCCACATCATCTTTTCGCGACTGGTCCATCAAGAGCAAGAGTCGATCGCAACGCTTCGCGCGTTTGGTTATTATCCTCGAGAGATCGGATGGCATTACGCGAAGATCGTCTTGGTTTGGGTCGCAGCGGGTGTCACCCTTGGGATCTTGGTCGGAATGCGAGTCGCAATATGGATGGGCTCCCTTTACATGATGTTTTTTCGGTTTCCATCGATGGACCCTCCTAGCCTGAGTTGGGAATGGATCGCGGCGATTGCGATGTCCTTTGCTGTGGCCTTGCTCGGCAGCTTCACTTCGATTCGTGCTGCGATGCGATTACCTCCGGCAGTTGCGATGAAACCGGAGTCTCCGACACGATTTCGTTCCACCACGATGGGTGGTGGGTGGATTTTTGCCAGGATCGGGCCGGTTGCTCGCATGGTCATTCGCCGCCTGGAATCCAATCCATGGATCACCCTCTTTTCGACCATTGGCTTAGCCTTGGGGTTGGCGATATTGGTGCTGAGCGCGTTCATGCAAGGGACCATCGACTATGTCATCGACCATCAGTTCTCTGCATCGCAGCGCCAGGAC
>CAYXFO010000425.1:0-3852 GCA_964464255.1 uncultured Pirellula sp. | reverse complement strand
GTCCTTCGCCTCAGAAATTCAACCGCTCCTGGTGAAGGTATGCGGCGACTGCCACGGAAAAGAACCAAAGGATAATGATCTTGACCTCACACGTTTCGACTCTGCCCAGTCGATACTCGCCAAACCCAAAGTGCTCGGCGATGTCGCTGAACGATTGCGGTTGGGTGATATGCCCCCCAAGGAAGCAGCGCAGCCGAGCGAGGTCGAACGAGAACAACTCCTAGGCTGGATCAATGCTGCACTTGATGCAGAAGCAACCGCACGGGCAGGCGACCCCGGGCCAGTGACGCTGCGACGATTATCGAACTCCGCTTACGACAACGCGATCCGCGATCTCACCGGCGTCGACATGCGACCAACGCGAGTTCGCGAATTCCCCACCGACAGTGTTGGCGGTGAGGGATTCGCCAACGTGGGAGATGCGATGCCCGTGACCCCTGAGTTGGTCGAACGTTATCACCAAGCCGCTCGAGACGTCGCCGCGCGGGCCGTACTCCTTCCCACAGGCTTTCGTTTCTCTTCGTCGACAGAGCGCGCGGATTGGACCGAAGAATCGCTCAAACCGCTTCGCGCTTTTCATGCTCGTTATGCTGGTCCCAACGGTGAACCGCCCCTTGCAGTTCATCTGGCGGCAACTCTGAAGCATCGCGACCGATTCACTCGCGAAGGACCCACCGCCATCGCCGCAGTGGCCGCCGAAGAAAAACTCAACGGGACCTACCTAGCATCGCTTTGGGCAGGACTCACCAACCAATCGAACAGAAACGCGGAAGTCGACGCGCTGACCAAACAGTGGCAAGAGAAAGCCGCCGCAATCGAAGCCGAAAACCAGCGACGACGGGAGCGGTTTCAAGCAGCCAAACAGACGATCGATTCTCAGTGGGGATCGTCGAAACGTCTCCTCGTCGAATCCAAAGTTGGGGAAGGAGCGGAGGTCACCTTCGATCAGACGGTCTCGGTTCAACGAAACGAGCTTCTGCTCCTGACCGTGCTTCCCAACGATAATCATGGAGCCGACAGCACCCTCATCGAATGGACGATCCGCGAGACCACCGGCGAGCAGCGAACGTGGAACGTGTCTGACTTAGTACCCGATCTGCTCAAGGGGAATCCATTGCCCGGCAAGCACGAGTGCCAATGGAGCTTTTTAGAAACGACTGCCACACCAACTTTTCTCACGGAGAAACGGGACAGCAACGGCGGACGATCCGAACTGAAATCATGGAGCCTCGGTTCGGAACCCGCTGTGTTTGTGAACTCCGCTGCGGAACCTATCGCGGTCTGGACGACGTTGCCTGCGCGCTCCTTGTTTGTCCATCCAGGACCGAAACGCGCGGTGGCGATCGCTTGGACGAGTCCGATCGCTGGCGAGTTGGCGGTCTCGGGCCGCGTTGTTGATGCACACCCAGCGGGCCTTGATGGTGTCTCGTTTGAACTATCCCATCTCGCAACTACGGAGCTTGGACCGGCGATCGCGGAACTCGCGACACCACCCGAGCGTCTGCCGGATGCTGGCCTCCCTCCCGACATGCTCGCGTTGGTTCGCGCGAAGTGGCAAGAGGCGAGCACCGATCCGGCTCCAGTCTTGGCAACGATCAAGGCGATGCAGGACCAGTTGTTTGTAGGCAACTACGGAAAGAATGCAGCCATGGCGGTCGGCAACGGATTTCCCGCTTGGGAAGATATACGTCGCATCGTTGCTCGCGAGCGAGTCCAAGGGGCCGCACGGGAACCGCTCTTCCGTATGGTTGCCCTGCCTGCTCAGCCTGACACGTTGGTGGTGTGGGACCGATTGCGGCTGGAAGGTGGCGATGGTCCGCCGCTGATATTCGCGGAACATACAGAACTGCGCGCGGCGATTGAGCAAGCGTCGGGACTCCAGTTCGGCCATCACCCACAAGGTCGATCGGTGCCTCCGTCCGCGCTCGTCACAGCGGCTGGGGCGGAAATCGTCATCGATCTGAGAAAACTGCCTATTGAGTTGCAGCAGGCACTTACCTTGCCTCGGTTCCTCCGCGCTGACGTGAGCCTCGATGATACCAGTCCAGAAACCGCCTCGGTTCAGGCCTTCCTCATCGCTGCGACAGGCGGTGGCGGTAACCTCGCGGAACCGGTCGCCAGAGCAACACCGGGCGACCCGATGGCTGCACAGATCGTGCATCCGCGAGTCGCAGCCGAAAGGGCTCGACCGGCGGCGGAGTTTCGCGCTCTGTTTCCACCTGCAGTCCTCTTTCAACCGATCATACCGCGAGACGCGCAGGGCAGTGTGTTCCTCTACCGCCGCGAGGACGAACCGCTGCGTCGACTTTTGCTCGACGACGTCGGTCGCGCGGAGATCGACCGACTGTGGAGCGAACTGGAGTTTGTGAGCGAGCAAGCGTTAGCGACTCCGATCGCCTACGAAGGACTCGTGCAGTACTACCGCAAACCGAACGACGGCGCGCGGATCATGTTCTTCTACATTCAAGAATTCGAGCGGCAGATCCGACAAGAAGAGCAGTCGTTCCTCGCAACTCAAGTTGCTGCGGAACCAAGGCAGCTTGAGGCGCTGCTGAACTTCGCTGCACGAGCCTGGCGCCGTCCTCTCGAGAAGAGCGAACAAGAAGCGATACTCACTTCTTATCGCCTCGACCGATCCGAGGGTGTCAAGCATGCTCCCGCCTTTCGTGCGGCACTGGCGCGAGTGCTGTCGTCCCCTTGGTTCCTCTATCGAGTCGAACAGCCGGCAAGCGGTCCACATTGGCAACCGGTCTCAAGCGAAGAACTGGCAACACGGCTCAGCTTCCTCCTCTGGGATTCCATTCCCGACGATGACCTGCGAGCTAAGATCGCAACACTCCATGAGCCTGCCGTTCTCGAAGAACAACTGCGCCGTATGTTGAAGGACAAGCGAGCGCGAGGCATGGCCGAAGAGTTCGGTGCCCGCTGGCTTGGCGTTCGGGACTTTGTTGCCAATCATGGCCGCAACCTGCAGCACTTTCCGGAATTCACTCCGGAGTTGCGTGAGGCACTGGCTGAGGAACCTGTGAGGTTCTTCGAAGATCTGCTGATCAACGATCGCCCGGTTGCTGATGTGATCGCAGCCGATGCCGTGGTCGTTAATGATGTGCTCGCCAAACACTATGGAATCCCTGGTGTGAACGGTCCGGAATGGCGTCGGATCGAAAATGTTTCCGCCTACGGACGCGGCGGGTTCCTCGGTTTCGGCGCGGTGATCGCCAAACAATCGGCCGCTGCGAGAACCAGCCCGATCAAGCGTGGAGCTTGGTTGGTACAAATGCTCGGCGAACGTTTGCCAAAAGTCCCACCCGATGTGCCGCCACTTCCCGAGACACCACCCGCCGGGCTCACCGTCCGCGAAATCACCGAACGTCATCGCGATGATCCGAAATGTGCCAACTGCCACGTTCGGATTGATCCCTACGGCATGGCGATGGAGCGATTCGACGCCATCGGTCGACTGCGGCCCGACAGCGAATTGAAGCCCGGGGATACGAAAGGAATCCTGCGCGATGGCACTGAGATCGACGATATCGCAGGACTGAGAAACTATTTCGCCGGGCCACGACGAGAGGACGTCTTGCATTTGCTCGCCCGTAAACTGACTGGCTATGCGCTCGGACGTGCAGTGATGACATCGGACCGCAAACTCGTCGATGAAGTGACCAAGACTATGACCAGCGGTGGTCGCTGGTCTGACGCTCTTCTCGTCATTGTCCGCAGCGAACAGTTTCGCTCCATTCGCCCGACCTATGCCGTCGCCGCCTCGCCACCTTGATTGGCCATCAAGTACTACGGAAACAACACACTCAACCAAAGGAGTTTTTTCATGTCCGATACATCCGCTTCGAC
>CAYXFO010000424.1:0-3861 GCA_964464255.1 uncultured Pirellula sp. | reverse complement strand
AACGTCGGCTGCCACATGATCTGACACTTTCCGCCGTTTCGAACTCGCTACCGTAAATGACCATGCTTGGACGCTCCTCCATCACCGTGTTGACTTTGGTTGCGGCCCTCCTGTTGCAGCCGACTTTGGCTACCCAAGCGAGGGCCGAAAAGTATTATCCGGATCATCCGGCGGTCCAAGATATGGTGCGGAAGGCCATCACTTACCTTTCCAATCCCGGCGGACCTTCAACTCCAGGTGGCGGTGCTGGTGAAGCGATCCTCGTTGGCTACACGATCTACAAAGTCGACGGAGATACCGAACATCCGGTCGTCGCACGGGCGATTGGACTGGCAAAAGCTTGCCTCGAACAGAATACATCCTCCAACCAACACTCTCACAAGGCGGTCTACGAGATCGCTTTGTCATGCATGTTGTTGGCCTCCGTGGATGCTGAGGGATACAGCCCTCTATTGGTGCGTGCCCGCGATTTGTTCTTTCGAGTTCAAACCAACTCCGGCGGTTTCAATTACATCGATGGGGCGCATAACCCAGCTATTTCGGACATCTCCCAGACCCAGTATGTAATGCTGGCCTTCTGGACGATGAGCCAAGCCGGGATCGAGATTCCACAGGACCGAATCGTTCGCATCATCCAATACATCACCAACGCTCAAATCAAGGATCCATCGATACCGACTTCACACGGGGGTTGGCCATACCACTGGAATCCGTCCGCTTCGGATCAATCGAGGGTGACCAGCCATTCGCTGGTCGCGTGTGGATTGTCAAGCATCCTGATCGCTGGCGACACCATCGGAATCTACCGCAATCGATTGGCTCAAGCGGACGAGGATGAGGAGCTGGTTCCGGCCGCATTCAAGAGAGTGATCGCGGAGACCGAAGGGGGAAAGCCACGTTCCAGTTTCGACCGAAGCAAAATCGACGCGGTCGTTAACCTGGGTTTGCTCTTCAATAGAAATAATGTCTACAACAAAGCCGTTTGGCACTACTATTATTTGTACGGCCTCGAGCGGTTCGAATCCTTTCTTGAGATTGCTAACGGCAAACAAAACAAGAGCCCCGATTGGTACAACACCGAAGTGGAAAAACTACGTAGCCTTCAAGGAGCCGACGGTTCGTGGGGCGGTACGAAGTCGCAGGACTACGACTCTGTGCTTCCCACCGAAGTCGCAACAAGCTTGGCCGTGTTATTCCTGATCCGCAGCACTCAAAAGTCGATCGGCGATCTCAAGGAAGGGGTTGTGCGAGGCTGGGCCGAACTGCCAGCCGACATCAGCGCGGTCACTATGGTCAACGGCAAGCCGACCAACAAAACCGAGGCGACCAGCATCGACGAGGCTCTCAAGATGCTGGAGGACGACAAGAAGTCGCAAGGTGAAGACAAGTTGATCACGGAGAAATTCGTATTCTCCAAAAACCTGGAGCAACGCAAGGATCAACAAAACCGATTCGCTCGCTTGCTCCGCTCCAAAGATTACCAAGCCAGGCGTGTAGCCTCCAAAGTTCTCGGCCGCAGCGACGACCTCGACATGGTCCCTGAACTGATCTACGCTCTGAGCGATCCGGACGCCGTGGTCTGCCGCAACGCGGAAACGTCGCTCAGGCTACTGTCTCGACAACTCGATCGCTATCACATCCCGAAAGAAGGCAACATTACTGAGCAGCATCGAGTCGTGGCTCGGCGAGAATGGCGAGCTTGGTTTTCGTCGATGCGTCCCGACTATATTTTTGTCGAATAGAGAAGTGGGGGCGATAAACGAATGTCGCACGTTGCTCAACAAACCAGTGCAAATAAAGACAGGAACTCCGTAGGGATTCGGATCGAGGAAACCAACACATGGCAGTCGGCTTAGCTCCCAAATCAGTAGAAAAGACTAGCAACAAGCCTGGAGTTTTCGACATCGACGAAAGCTCGATGAAGACCAACAAGGTCGAACAGGTCTCCAGTTTCCTGATCAGTCTCGTTGTCATGGTCGGCTTGGCGGTAGGCATGCTGTTCCTTCTGTTCCTCCTTCAATTTAGCTGGCAACGTCCTCAAGAGATGGTTCTCGAAGTCGAGCAAATCGCAGGTCGCGGCGATAATGCCGCCGGTTTTGAACGAGACTTTGATCCGCCGGGAGCTGACGAAGTCGAGCAGCTTCAAGAACCCGCACTCGAACAAACCCTGCAAATGATTACTGATGCGATCAGCGCCGTCGCCGCATCGATGGATACGATCGCAACTGCTGCTGCAGTCAGCGGCGATGGGACAGGTCAAGGTGACAGTCGACCACCAGGACCGGAAGGTGAAGGGGTAGACGGTGTTCACCGCGCCGAACGTTGGGAACTGAAATTCGGTGCGCGTGATCGCAAAGGATATGCATCCCAACTCGACGCATTTGGTATCGAATTGGCTGCGATCGGCGGTGGCATCAAGACGATTGACTACGCAAACAACCTGTCCAAAGGCCCCAAGGCCCGATCGGGCACTCGCGATGAAGAGAAGCGATTGGTTTTTACCTATACTGCTAATAACGCACTGGCTCAATATGACAAGCTTCTACTCCAAACCGCTGGCGTACCACTCAAAGAGAGAACCGTCCTGAAATTCATTCCCAAACCAACCGAAGACATTTTAGCAACGGCTGAGAAGGCTTATTATCTGGAGAAACGAAGCAAGGACTTTCGCGTCGCAGACATCGCGAAAACCATCTTCGAATGCCGAGCTGGGAAGAGCGGCAAGTTCGAATGGGTGGTGCTCGACCAACGTTACCGAAACAAGAACCCGTCGGTTAAGTAGGCGGTTTCACCCAGTCTCGAACACTCGGTATCGTTTACTTCCAAGTGGCTTCCATAACGGATTCGTTGGGTGCCTCAGACCGAACTTCTCGCATCGCTGATCAGTGAATCCGCACCCTTCTCTAAGAGTTGCTTCATGATCTCCGCGATCAACGACTCTCCGAGCGAACGATCCGTAGCAAGTGTCTGCTCGGTTGCGATTCGGTGCTCCGCAACGACTACCTTCTTGTAGTCGTTTGAATAAACACGGCAACGCATGTCCATGCAGTTGTCCAGGCATCGAGCGTGGACTGCGACAGGTGCTAGGCACCCGGCTTTCAGCGTTCGCAGCACTTCCCGTTCGCAGAACACGGCCAAATGCGATGTTGGATGATCGAGCATCTGCACCGCCTCGATGGTTGCCGAATCGTCAGAACGAGTCTCCAACCCCAAGGCCGCTTGTCCCACAGCTGGGAGCATGACTTCCCAAGAGAGTCTCTGCGTGACCACATGTTCCAATCCCAAACGACGCAGACCTGCCAAGGCCAAGATGATCGCGTCAAAATCGCCGTTAGCAAGTTTCTTCAGTCGCGTATCGACGTTGCCACGAATTTCCGCAAGCTTCAAATCCGGTCGGGCCTGCAGCAACTGTGCTCTTCGGCGAGGTGAGCCGGTTCCTACTACCGAGTTCGAGGGCAACGATTCCAAATGGAAATTTTCGCGAGCCACCAAGCAATCCGATGGATCCTCTCGCTCGGGTACCGCAGCTAGACAAAGCCCATCGACCGGTTCGGTAGGTAGATCTTTCAGACTGTGGACTGCGATATCGCATCGATTATCCAGGAGCGCTCGCTGAATCTCTTTGGTGAACAAACCGACTCCGCCCGATTGAGTCAGGGAGCCTTGAAGGACGTCACCCGATGTGGTGATCGGAACCAATTCTACGGAAAAACCGTGGGATCTCAGGAGACTGGCAACATGTTCCGCCTGCCATGTCGCCAGCGGACTTTTGCGGGTCCCGATGCGCAGCGTTGACGGTGATATGGATGAGTTGGATGTCGTCATAGGCGACCTGGGGCACTTCGGGGTTTCGTGGTAGAC
>CAYXFO010000423.1:0-3870 GCA_964464255.1 uncultured Pirellula sp. | reverse complement strand
AAGGTCACTCAATTTAGAGAGGTGACCAGCGACCTCGAGGATGCGTTCCTCACCGTGGCAGCTTCCAATGACTAGAGACACAGCCAGCTAATACCCAACCATTTCGCAATCAAGAGTTGTCAGTGACTGATTCCGCCGTCTTGCATAACCCGGTGCTGTGGAGAGAACTCCTTGGGAGACTGCGCAGCACAAAAACCGTTCTGGCAGCCATCGCTATTGCGTTCGTCTCTTCGCTTCTTGTTGTCCTGCGATGGCCTACGGATGCCACAATCGATTTGGCCAGCCAAGGAGCCATGGCAATTTTTCGTCCAGTAGCATTTGCTGTTGCCGGTGCGGTGATGTTGTTGATCCCAGCGTTTCCCGCGACCGCAATCGTAGGCGAAAGACAAAAGAAAACTTTAGCCTTACTGCTCAATTCCCCAACTTCTCCCTCACAGGTTTTCATCGGCAAATTGCTTGGAAATTTCCTGCTTGGCTGCATCCTCTTCTCTGTAAGTCTACCAGCCATTTTTGCCTGTTATGCGATGGGAGGTGTGTCTGTCAGCGGGCACATCCTTCCTCTGCTCCTAGTCTTGGTAGGAATGACTTTTCAATATTCCGCCCTTGGCCTATGGATTAGCGCGCGGGCGCAATCGAGCGAAGCAAGCCTTCGATCGACCTACGCAATTATCTTGTGCCTGTCGTTGCTTTCCATCGGTCCAAGCGTACTCGTTGGAAAGCAGTCAGGCTCGATCGCACTTGTCTCGCGAGCAATCACCAGCCTTTCACCAATCCCAGCCCTGCAAGAGATCACCGGATCGCAGGGAACTGCTCAAGCGATGGGAATCCAGTCGGGTTGGGTTTGGTTTGTAATGGTGTCTTTTGTTGTCGCGATCCTTTTCTCCTTTATGACCATTCGAATGCTCGATCCCTTGCTTTTGGATCGGGCGAAACCTGCTGGCAAAGTGATCGATACCAACACTTCTACGTGGTGGCGAAGACTTTTCTTCCTCGTCGATCCAAGGCGACGAAAATCCAATATTCCCTTCTGGCTCAATCCTGTAATGGTGAAGGAATTTCGTACGCGGAGATTTGGGCGCTTGCACTGGCTCATGCGACTGGTTTCCGCCTGTGCGATCATCTCTCTCATCTTGGCAGTGGTAGCAACAACCGGAACAGTGAAATGGGGTGTTGACAGAATCGCTGCCTCGATGGTCATTTTGCAAATCGGCTTGCTCATGCTCCTGGGCCCCAGTCTCGGAGCCAATGTCATAGCTTCAGAGATCGAGAGCGGAGGTTGGCAATTGCTCCGCGCTGCCCCTATCTCGCCATGGCGTATTGTTATAGGCAAACTCTTGAGCATCGCCATCACACTAATGCTACTCCTAGGAGCAACGCTGCCTGGATATGTCACCATGGCATACATCCAACCCTCCGTGAGCGGACAGGTCGGCAATGTCTTAGTGTCTCTAACGATTGCCGCTGCTATGATCACGATGATCAGCGCTTGCATCAGTTCCTTCTCAAAATCAACCGCAGTTGCAACCGCGACCAGCTACACCGTCTTGCTCATTCTCATTGCGGGCACCATGCTGATTTGGGTCTTCCGTGGAAGCCCGTTTGGTCCGGTTTTGGTGGAAAACTCCCTTTTGCTGAACCCAGCCGCGATCGCTCTCTCGGAAATCAAAGCACCCGGTTTTGAAACCTATGCATTGACACCACGAGGATGGTACGTCGGACTGTCGATTAGTCTCATCGCTCTCTGTCTGCTGGCTTTGCGCACTTGGCGAATGACTCGACCGGACTAACCCATCATGAACGAACGACCGAATCTCTTTCATCACTACCTGAGTCGCACCAGCCTCCATGCGAGTCTGCGTCTTTCCTTGCATACATTGAGTTGCATACTTTTTCTCGTCTTCGCTCCGAACGTGACACGCGGACAATCCTCCGAGCCACTCCAGCACCTTTGGGAAATACAACCGAACCTCGGCGATATTTGGACCGTTAACCGTCTCGCACAAAGCGTGTCCATCGACTTCGATAATCTCTTGTCGGACCAATCCCAGATTCGCCTCGAAACGGCCCGCAGGATCTGCGTCAATCATGATCGCCCAGGATTTGGAGACAAGGCGAAGGCAATCGAGCGACTCTTCAGAGCATTGACTCGGGCCGATGAATCGATCTTGAACCGCCGCACATTGACCTCGGCGGCCTGCCTATTGGATGATGGAACCCATGCGACAAAACTCTGGGAACTCTCTCGAAACGACCCAGAAGCCAATCAAGAAGTCCAGAAAGCCCTCATTCGATGGAGAAGCGATGCGGCTCTCGATTATTGGAGAAAGGTTGTGCTTGACCCATCGTCCCCCGCTCTTATCACAGCAATCGCCATCGAAGGGCTAGGGAACATAGGGACCAACGAAGACCAGAAAACTCTTAATGGCATCCTGGAATCGGAGTCCGCATCCATCGAACTCCGCTCCCTAGCCGCCGAATCGCTTGGAAAGATTCAATCGTCTGGCCTCTCAACACTAGCACGAAAATACCTGGAATCCAATCTTCCCGGAAAAGACACGATCGCAGCTTACCTGTTGATCCAACACACGGATGACGAGTCATTGCAATTGCTGCGGTCTGTGCACGATAAAGGGACTTCGATAGCCAAGCGAATCGCGGCTACCTGTTTGGCTCGGGAATCCCCTAAGATCGCTGAGGAACTAATGAATGCATGGAAAAGCGATCCGGATCCCCACTTTCGAGAGCTGGCAATTCAGGTTGCATCCGTAAGCGAACCTTCGAAAACACTTTATGTCGCTAGCAGCATGCTTCATGACGACGAAGATCGCTTACGAAACCTCGCTCGACTGCAACTTCTAAAACTGGCGTCGATGCACCGAGAAGAAATCGATGCCATCATCCAAACGGAACTCGAAGGAAACGATTGGAAAGGAATGGAACAAGCCATCATCCTTCTCGCCGAACTCGGAGACGCCTCGAAATGTGAACGACTTCTAGAACTACTTGATCATCCTCAAGCGGAAGTACACATGCACGCGGCCTGGGCTCTGAGAGATCTATCGCAACCAGGTCCCTTGCTTGACAGGATCCGAGAAAAGGCCTTTTCATGGACAGACAGCCTAGAAAAAGGAACCAGAACTTTTGGGAAATCGGAAACCATCATGCTCAGCCTGACACTCGAGACGTTTGGTCGTCATAAACACGAACCAGCGTTCGCTATACTAGCAAAGTACATCCCTAAAAACGACTTCAAAATGGGAAATCTCGCTCGTTGCTCCGCGATCTGGTCCATCGGTCAAATCCGAAAGAATTCCAACGACCAAGACCTGCGCGCCAAGCTTCGGGAACGAATCAAAGATCTCCCTCCCGACAAACCAGAAAACTATCTTGTTCGCTTTGCTTGTATCCTTGCATTAGGAGAATTCGGCTTCAAAGATAGCAAGGAGATCATCGATCAATTCGGGGGAGCACCACCAAACCTATTGGGTTGGGCAAGCGCCTGGGCAAGGGAACAAATGGATAAATCTGACAAGTGACAAGATCCTCCGGGAATCCGCAAAGCTGCTCGTTTTTCCATGGCATTTGATTGGCATCAAGTTCGCGAATCCATCGAAATGGACCAGTCGTTCATTTACCTGAATACGGGAACCTCCGGACTTGTGCCCAAAACTGTTCATGCACGAGCCTTGGAACTCCGGGTCGAACTTCTTCACAATCCCACCTACGCTGCTTGGCGTGCCCCCTGGGATGAACTGTGGCATTCGCGTCTTCGTTTATCTCAGTGTGTCGGGACCACCCCCGATCGACTTGTCTTTTTCACCAATATCTCTCAGGCCATCAATACATTCTGTCTGTCCGCGAATCTGCCAA
>CAYXFO010000422.1:0-3876 GCA_964464255.1 uncultured Pirellula sp. | reverse complement strand
ATCCTCGAGTATGCAGTTGCATCGTCGACGGTGGCTCATGGCTGGTCCAGTTACCTCCGGAAATTGCTTGAGCAGTTGAATCTGAACCCGTTCAAAAAAGGCTCAATGCTGCATCGATTCTCCGATGCGCCGTTCGACTTCAACGCGTCGAAGGAGGCAGCCGAAGTAACACTAGCGACCGGCGATAAAGTCCTGGTGGATCCAGGCTCTTTCTATGCCACTCAGTACTTTTTCGACTTGCCTGCCATTCTCATCACGGCCGTAATAACACTCATTCTGGTCCGAGGGGTTAAGGAAAGCGCGTTCACGAACGCCATCATGGTGGCGATCAAAGTTGCGGTCGTCCTTTTCGTCATCATCGCTGGTCTTCGATACTTCAAGCTCTCGAATTGGACCGACAACTTTGCACCCTATGGATATGGTGGTATCACGTTCTTTGGCCAACCCATTTACGATTGGCCTAAGAAAGGGATGCTAGCAGGGGCGGCCTTGGTCGTGTTCGCTTATCTCGGGTTTGATGCCGTCTCCACGCAGGCCGAGGAGGCCAAGAACCCATCGCGAGACCTACCGATCGGGATTATTGGATCTCTTCTGATATGCACAGTTTTTTACGTTGCGATGTCCGGTGTTCTGACCGGGATGGTTCCCTATGACAAGATTGATAAGGATGCTCCCGTCGCAACGGCATTCCAGCAGGTTGGCTTTACTTCTGCTCAATTCATCGTCACTGTGGGCGCGATTGCGGGGATCACTTCGGTTTTACTGGTCATGATGATGGGCCAGCCACGTATTTTTCTTGCCATGGCACGCGACGGTTTGCTCCCGTACAGTTTCTTTGGCGCGGTACATCCGACCTTCCGTACGCCATACAAGTCAACCATCTTGACTGGACTCATGGTCGCGGCGGCGGCCAGTTTGTTGCCGCTGAACATTCTGGCAGAGTTGACCAGTATCGGAACGCTGTTTGCATTTGTACTCGTGTGCGGCTCGGTGCTCGTGCTTCGGTATACCGATCCGGATCGCCCGAGGCCGTTCCGTTGCCCTTTGTCCCCGTGGTTTCCGATGGCCGGAATCATACTCTGTTTGATGCTGATGCTGTCTCTGCCTGGCGAAAACTGGCTGCGACTCGTCCTTTGGCTTTGCCTCGGATTGGTGATTTACTTCTGCTACGGTTACTGGCACAGCAAGTTGAGCAAGCAGAGCTAGAGCGGGAACGGTTGTCATTTACCCTCTGGTTTGTTAGCTTGAGAGAACGTTGGTAGATTTTTCAATCCCTCGTTCCAAAGGACGGATATTCGATGCGATTCATTGCCTCTCTACTGTTTCTCTGTGTGTCGTTTTCAGGTCTTGCCACCGCCGAATCACCGAAGGACGCCAAAGTAACTCACAAGGTTTACTTTGACATCACGATCGACAATGAAGATGCGGGTCGGATCGTGATCGGGCTCTTCGGCGACGATGTTCCCAAGACCGCGGAGAACTTTCGATGCCTTTGCACAGGGGAAAAAGGGAAGGGAGAGAGCGGAAAACCTCTGACGTACAAAGGAAGCAAATTTCACCGAGTCATTCCGAATTTCATGCTCCAAGGTGGTGACTTCACGGCTGGCAATGGCACAGGTGGCGAGAGTATTTATGGTACTACGTTCAAGGACGAGAACTTCAAATTCGTTCATGACGCACCAGGCCTCTTGAGCATGGCTAACGCCGGGAAGGATACCAACGGATCGCAGTTCTTTATCACAACCGTGGTCACGGACTGGCTCAATAAACGGCATGTCGTTTTCGGCAGAGTTCTAGAAGGCATGGACGTCGTAAAAAAGGTCGAGAAAAAGGGATCGGAAAGCGGAGCACCCCGCGCCAAGATCATCATCAAGGATTGTGGCGAACTTAAAGACGACAGCACAAGCGACGGCGCGAAGAAATAAGCACGCCGATTAAGGCTCGGAGACCTTGTCCGACCGTAGCACAGGAGCCACGGCATGCATTCTGTCGGCCCCCCAGCCAAAGCTGTGGAGCATTTTCATGCGGCAAACTTCGGTTCGTAATCGAAGTTGCTTTTTGCTTCGAGCGTAGGCTGCTTATGTTAGGCCTCCCGAGGTTAGGACTCCCGAGGTTAGTCCTCCGTATGTTTGGACCCGCTAGTGGTTGTGTGTGTCTGGATTTTCATTGTCCAAGTACAGCGCCATGTAAACGGAGAAATGGATGCCAACAACGGCCATCCTAGCTCGGAGTTGCTACGAAACACTCTGCCGAGTTTCATCGTGAGTCTTGGTCGTTCCTTTGTTCTATCGCATAGGTTTTTGTTGTCCTCAACTGTTCCAAAACGCCCCCATGACAACCAACGCCCCGAGCGGCAGGCACGCACCTATCCAAACGAGCAGCACGCGTAACTCGATGGCTGCCCCAGTTTCGTCATGCTAGTCTTTCCTGCCTGCGGCTACGGTTCACCGCTTTACTCTCTCTTCCCTTTTCTTTGTCGCTGCATCCAACAGTTTCGCGATCGCCTTCTTGTCCTTGTCTTCGGGAAAATCGCTTTCTCCGTAGGATTCGCACCAGTACGACGGAGTGAGGCCCTCTTCATCCATTGCCGCGACATCGGCGCCCGCATCGAGAAGCAATCTCACACACTCGACGTTCCCGTCACGCACCGCCCAGTGCAACGGAGTATCCCCCGAGGAATCGGCGACGTTGACCTTGGCTCCACGTTGGATCATTGCTTGAAGTACTTTCGGGCTCTGGGTTGCACGATGCACCGGTGAAATATCACCAACTCCATCGATATACACACCCGTCCTGGTGTTTATTCGTGCGTTCGACGCGATAAGGAGCAGGGCAAGATCGTCGTATCCGTTTTGCACGGATCCGTCGAGTGCGGTACCGCCATACCCATCATCGAGATCGATGTACGCCTTTGCCTTGATCAATAGCTTAGCAATCGCAACGCGCCGAGAGTCGCGTTCTGCGATTCGCTTTGGGTCAATCGACTTGAATCTAGCCTCTGCGTCTTGCCGTCCGGCGATCGTGTTTTCCGTATGCCTGTCGGGTTGAGGTTCGCGATGGCTGTTAGCCACAGCTAGCAACGGAGTCCACTTGTCCGATGCAACATGTGACAAACCGAGTGACCACTTGTCCTCGAAAAGGTGTTCGTCATAGTATCCGAGCCAAGTGTTGGGGTCTGCGCCTTCAGAGAGCAGGCGTTGAACTCGGTCGACGTCTAACTCAAATGCTGCAATCACCAGTTGCTGGTCTTTGCTGTATACGGACGTAACTTCTTGCTGATTCGTCGAGCATCCCATTGAGGATATACAAAAAACCAAGGTCAACAGGGCGACCCGTTTTAGCATCGACTATCCTTGCTTTGAGCTTTGTATAGAACACGTACGATAGAACTGATCTCTACGACAGATCAACATTATCAAAACGGCCAGACGGCGAATGCGGTCATTGTATCGAAGCCGCATCATCGGTTGAAGTGCATGTAAAAGCGGCCACGGGGCAACACCTCGAATCACCGTTGCAAACATTCCGAGAAAGCGGAATGCAATGACTAACGACCTTTCGTTCGGTGGTTGCCCCAGTACCGAGTTTGGCGTAGCCCAATGCGTCACCCGATTGGGACCTCGATCGGGCCGAGTCTCAGAGCAATGAACGGCGATCGCGGCCACGTTGCGAGTTGGCCCGGCATCGGCTCATATCGGACGGTCAGCATCCCTTTCGGTGATGCCGCAAACCCTTGCCAGTAGCGATCCCGGAACTCAGCATACGCCCCCCCTTCGGGCTGCGGCACCTCATTAAAAAGGTAGGTGATGCCGAGATAGCACCAGACCACTCCCCACGGTGAGAAGGGTAGGCAAAAGTGTCCGAGCAAGCTCATCA
>CAYXFO010000421.1:0-3890 GCA_964464255.1 uncultured Pirellula sp. | reverse complement strand
CGGAGACGCAAAGACGCAGAGAAAAAAGCAGGCTCGATCCTTAGTAGCCATCCGTTTGGGGTTTTGCTCGGGCTCTGCGTCCCAGCGGCTCTGAGAGAGACACCTCCGATAGAAGAACGTATAAAACGCAATGCCTGTCCTTGTTTTTATTATACTGCGGGGCAGAAACCGCCAATAGCCCAATCTAAAAGTCGTACAGGCCCGAAGAACCTGTTATATTTGCCTTCTTTCGCTTGAGTGTGAAACGTAACTGGTGCAGTCGATGGACGTTAGGCACGCCTGTATAAAGCCGACTTAAATCATTGAAACCATGAGGCATGCAATAGAGAAACACTAGCTTGACGCATTTCAAACGCACGAATTTTTTTTGAAATACACAGCTATTTGGTAGCGAACACCGCCGAATGCGATCCGATTGCCAGTTTTCAATTCACCCAATCCCAAGTGGTAATAACATGCCGATTGCAAACCGAGGCTTCTTTCCCCTCTTGCTTATTGCCATCGTATCTCAGGTAACATTCGCAGACGATTTGCTGAAATTCGGGGACTCTCCAATTGGCTACGTGACGGTATCGCCATCAGATGCTCGCAAGGAGGGATTTACCCCTACTCCGAGGCCTTGGTTTTGCAGTAGGGCTGTTGGGGACGTAGCCATTCCAAACGATGGTCTTCTAGGACTCGAACTGATTGGAAGCAAGATAGCAGACGCCTCGGCTTTGCGTTCGCTGCACTTGCCACAACGAACGTCAATCTTGACTGTGAGCGAGGCCAGCTTAAGCAAAGAGCATTTGGAGGAACTAGGAAAGCTCTCCGAACTCACGGAGATTGCGTTCGAGCGTTGCAAGTTCTCTGAGAATGCATTCGATTCTTTTCCAAAATTTCCGCAACTCAAGTCGTGCACTGTTACCTTCGAAGACTTCAGCCTGGAAATTGAACAGAGTTTTGTGCGGTGGGTGAGCCAGCAAGAGAAGCTCGAGGAGCTAGTGGTGATACCGCAGATCTCAAGCGATGGGATATCGATGCTGGCCAGGTTACCGAACCTCAAGTCGCTTCACGCAATCCTAGATGCGAACGCCGCCGCAACGCTGACAACCCTAAAGCAACTTCCTCGATTAGAACACCTTAATGTCGTAGCTAGTCAAGACTGCCCTCCTGCTTCGCTCGACCTCGTTGGACAGCTTGATACGTTGCGTTCTTATCGGCAAGTCCGTGGGGTGGTTTCGAGGGATGCGATAACGAAGTTGGGGCAGAGTGGGCGACTGGAACACCTTGATTTGGCATTAGTCAAGATCGAACCTGAATCGCTCAATGCGATAGCGACGATCAAGTCGCTGAAGAGCTTAGACTTGTTGACTGATGACGCAAGCGAAGATGTCTTGTCTGGCTTGTCTAACGTGTGTCGCGAACTTCCGCAACTCACTTCCTGGCCAAAGCTCAAGAAAGTATCGCGAGATGATTTAAAGGTCATTTTATCTCGTCCCGAGATTGAGCGATTATCCATCAATCGCATCGACTCCACACTGCAAGCGGATGACCTGGGAGAGCTTGCAAAACTCAAGAATCTTCGAGAAATCAACATCGAAAGCGTCCGAGTAGATGACACCTGGCTTGAGAAAATTTCTGTACTGCCAAGGTTAGAATACCTCAATCTTTTCCAAACTCACGTCGGGGGGCGAGGGTTTGCTGCTTTCGCCGGTCACGAAAGTTTCAAAAAGCTTCGGATCTTCGTCGGAAGAGTAGATGACGCGGAAATCGATCTCGACTTCACGGGTCTCTGCAGAACAAACCTCGAAGAGTTAGCAATCGATGGTCGTTTCGGCATGAAGTCACTCAAGTGCATTGGCGGAATTCGTTCGCTCCGCGAGTTGTGTTTGTTCGGAGATCTAGCAGGTTTTAGCGACGATACGATTGCGTTTGAGCTTTCCCGACTCCCTCAGTTGAGATTGCTCTACATGACTGGTAATTGCTTCATCAGCGACGTCGGTGCTCATGAGCTATCGAAGATCAGCACACTCCAATCTTTGATGGTGAGCGGCTTCTTGACCGACGACGGCGTTTCGGAACTTTCCGGAATGCCATCGCTCAAACGTCTGGATGTTTCCTCATCCAAAGTTGATAGCGCATTTACGCAGAACATACCCGAAACGCACATTCGCAAGTTCGAGGGGAATGTTGATGAAGGAGGGGTATTGCCAGTGCGCGATTTGGAGGTGGGCGCGGATGGGCTTTCTCGCATTAAGGGGGAACAAGAAATCGCACGGATTCGGCAACTCGAAGGACAAGCTCCACCCATCGTAACGGTGACAGAATTTGGATCAGGTGCAACATTCAGTCTGGAGAACCACAAAGGTAAAGTCGTCCTGATCGATTTTTGGGGAACATGGTGTCAGCCTTGTCGATTGATGATGCCCAAGTTGAAAGCTCTCTACGAGAAGTATCAATCCGCTGGACTTGAGATTGTGAGCATCCACACGAGCAACGGGTCCGAGAACCTTCCGGATTACTTGGCAAAGAAAGAGCTACCATGGATTCACTTGGTAGATCGCGAGGATTCCACAGTCAAGACTTTTTTCGTTCCGCACTATCCGTCACTGTATTTACTGGATCGATCCGGCAAAGTGAGAGTAGCACTCGCGCATCCTCAGAAAATCGAGGAAACAGTAAAGAAACTCTTATGTGAGGGGCAATGATTCTTTGCCGCTTTGGCGAAATCATCCTCGGTAACCAGCAAGTAACTCTGCTGGGCGATGCGTGGTGAGTTGCCAAGCCAGGAGCAGACCACGTGCAGCGGGAACTCGCGTTGCAGTTCTGTTTGTCTGCTAGCTCGCATCGAGTGGAACAATCGTGGCCAACCCGAAACACCGGCGCGGCGCAGGAGTCGCGTCATTTCGGTCCGTAGGTTCGAGTTCTTCCAGCCCATCGCTGTGTTTGCGGTAGCACGGTACTGTGGAGCCGCGACTACCTACTCGCTCTTGTCGCCGAAGATCTCGAACGCTTCGTCGAGGGTATGGCGAAAAGAGTGCAACTTCATCTCGTGCAATGGGATCGGAAGAAGTCTGCGATAGTACAAGATCAACAAGTTCTTGGTCGCTGGCTTTTAGGTTCTCGTTGTTGATTTCCAAGAAGATCAATGCAGCTTCCAATTCTATACGTTTGTTCCCATCGACGAACGGGTGATTCATTACCAGGTGATATAGACAAGCGGCAGCCATTTCAAAAATGTCTGCGTGCAAGTACTGACCGCCGAAGCTTGCCTCGGGTGGAGCGATGGCAGATTCAAGCAGACCGATATCTCGGATACCGTGACAGCCACCGTAGGTATCGATTTGATTTAGATGAGATTCCAGGATGTCATCGAGGGTAAGGAACACCAAGGGCTATTACTCCGCGAGTTTCCTGAAAGCCTTGGAGTGCTTCGAATTCACCTTGGCTCGTGCAGCGCGAACCTTGGCTTTCTTATCGTCAGAATCGACAGGCGCGATCCGAATGGACTTGCCATCGGTGGTCAATTCGACTTGGGATTCAGGAGCGATCTTGAGCAAATCCAGAATGGGACGATCGATGACAACTGCCCAACTGTTCCCGTGTTTCACCAAATTCTTGATCATCGCCTGCCCCTCCAAGAATCGAATGCAATGGTCGACCAATGTAAGTACATGATTACTTGTAAGCTCCTCGAAGTCAAGGGACTTCCTTCATTCTCTAGCGACGGAAAAGACGATCGCTACGCCCTGATCATTGCGATTCCACGACAACGGTCTTTCGAACTATCTAGAAACATTGGGAAAACACACAAAAGTTCAGTTCCTGTCCTGTCCACAGGACCGCTCTACTCTCTACTCTCTACTCTCCTGGTTTTCCCAGGGTTTTTCGCATTTCTGGCCCATTGC
>CAYXFO010000420.1:0-3894 GCA_964464255.1 uncultured Pirellula sp. | reverse complement strand
AAATGGCGCCGTACATCTACGGCCGCAAGAACCTAATCCACATCATCGACATCCGCGAAACGCTTCGCGGTATGCTTCGAGCGAAGAAATATCTTCAACAGGTGGCCTCCGGTGGCTCCTTGGTCCTGTTCGTAGGAACCAAACGTCAAGCGTCGGAAGTAGTCCAGCGCGAAGCGACTCGCTGCGGAATGCCGTTCGTCAGCGAACGATGGCTCGGAGGGTGCTTGACCAATTTCCGCACCATCCGCGACCGAATGGGTCGTTTGGAAGAACTCGAATCGATCATCAACAGCGATGCGATCAACGGTTACTCCAAGAAAATGCAATCGGCACTGAACCGAGAGTACCGAAAGATCTATCGGAACCTCAACGGTATCCGGACGCTGAACCGAACCCCGGAATGCCTCGTCATTATCGATCCCAAGAAGGAAAAGAACGCGATTCGCGAAGCCAAGGCGTTGGGAATCACCACCGTGGCCTTGATCGATACCGATTGCGATCCAACTCAGGTCGATCTGCCTATCCCAGGCAACGACGACGGTATCCGCTCCATCGACCTGATCGTGAAGCAATTGGCCGATGCCGTTCTCGCGGGCAAGTCGGAGAACCCGGAACTGATGAAGACTGTCCCTCAAGCGGCGGCCCCATCGGAAACAGTATCCGAAATGGCTGCCATGGCGGAAAAAGAAGCCTTGGATTAGTTGATTCCCTCGCGATGGTGACGACAGTCCCATCCCTGATTGAACCAAAACGCAAAATCCACCAACGTTTTTCATAGGATTGACTTACATGTCTACCATTTCAGCAAGTGACGTAGCAGAACTCCGAAAGCAAACCGGCGCAGGTTTGATGGACTGCAAGAAGGCGCTTCAGGAATCCAATGGCGATTACGATGGTGCGCTTGAGTACCTCCGCAAGAAGGGCCAGAAGGTGGCCGAGAAGCGTGCTGACAAAGCCGCTACCGAAGGATGCGTCGTGACGGCCCTGAATTCCGATAAGACCACAGGCGTTGTTCTCGCACTCTGTTGCGAAACTGACTTCGTGGCCAAGAACGAAGGATTCATCGATCTCGCGAAGCGGTTGGTTCAACTGGCGCTCGACAATAACGTCGAATCGGTGGATCAATTGAACGCTCTCACCATCGATGGCATGACCGTTGCCGAAAAGCTCGTAGATCAAACCGGGAAGACCGGCGAGAAAATCGTCGTATCCGAACTGCATAGGCTCTCGGGTGACAAGCTCTCGACCTACATCCATGCTGGCAGCAAGATCGGTGTCTTGCTCGCCTTCAAGGATGGGGGCAAGGCAGGTGCTGACGAATTCTTCCGCGGTGTTGCGATGCATATCGCCGCAATGAAGCCGTCGATCCTGCACTACTCCGAGTTCGATCCGCAGTTTGTCGCTTTGGAAACCGAATCGATGCAGAATCGGATCAAGATCGAGAATGAGGATCTCGCACGCTTGGGCAAAACGCTTAAGACCGTTCCTCAATTCATCAGCCGATTGCAATTGACGCCGGAAGTCATGAAGGCCGCCGAAGATGCGATCAAGGCGGTTTTGCAGTCCGAAGGAAAGCCTGAAAAGATCTGGGAGAAGATTATTCCTGGCAAGATCGATCGATTCATCGCGGACAACACCCTCTTGGACCAAGACCGATGTCTGCTCAACCAGTTCTTTGTTCTCGATGAAGCGAAGACCGTGGAAGCAGCCATCAAGGCATTTGCAGATCAAGCAGGAATCGTTGCGTTCCGTCGCGTCGCGATCGGTTGATATCCAGCCCGTTAGCGGAGTTCCGCGAACGATCTTGGAACTCGAAATGAAAAATAGAAACACCGGTGACCGAACGTTGCTTTTGAAGTCGCGACTTTGGCTCTTTTAAGTCCGTGAGACGCTGGTTCCTCTAGGTTTTTCATAACCCGATGCGTTAGCGAGGGACGCGTGAGGGAAGACGTCGCGAGCGACGTAATTCTATCCCTCACTTACGTTTCGGGTTGTGATCACCTAGAAAAGCGCAACTTTAAAAAGCGTTGCCGGTTTTCGTTTGACCCTTACTCCTCCATGCCCGGTAGCCACAGTTGCGAATTGGGGCTTGATCGGGGGCGTTTTTTCGGAAGTGGATCGCGGTTCTTGCGGCTGCCGTGTTTCTCGTAAACCTGCCGTGACCCGGAGATCGCTTGTTCCGAACGCCGCAATGCATAGATGCGGTCCTTGGCTGATGCTACGACAGTTCGGTGGTCCACAATAGGCGCGGGATAATCGACTCCGATGCGACAGCGGTAACGCGTTTGGTCATCGATACTCATCTTCCATGGTTCGAAGATGAAAGGCTTGGGAACATGTTCGAGCTCCGGGATCCAGCGTCTGACGAACTCGCCGTTGGGATCTTGGTCCATCGCTTGTTTCACCGGCGAATAAATGCGAATCGTATTGATACCTGTTACCCCCGATTGCATCTGGACCTGCGGAAAATGGATGCCGGGTTCAAAGTCAAGAAAAGATTTTGCCAGGAACAATGCCGGTTCGCGCCAGTGCAACCAGAGATGGTAAGCCGCGAAGCTCATCAGCATGGCCCGCATCCGAA
Organism: uncultured Pirellula sp.; assembly: GCA_964464255.1. Classification (GTDB taxonomy): domain Bacteria; phylum Planctomycetota; class Planctomycetia; order Pirellulales; family Pirellulaceae; genus JBKCUI01. The sequence continues at coordinate 1,313 of CAYXFO010000420.1, read as the reverse complement.
AATTGATCCAACGATGTCGGTGCAAGTATCGCATGCAGGCATCGATCATGGGAAAGCCTGTGAGACCTCTGCACCACTGCTCGAAGTAGTCCGATCGAAAATCGTCTTCGCGCAGCCCATCATACGCTCGACATAGGTTTCGGAACTCCAATTCCGGTTCATCATCGAGCTTTTGAATGAAGTGGCAGTGCCAAGACAATCGCGATTGGAACGACGTAAACGATCGGCTGAATGCCGGAGCGGAATCTACTCCTATGCTCCTTGCTTCGGCGATCGCCATCTGTTTGGCGCGAACGGTTTGATAAACCTGCTTGATGGTGATGCAACCCCAAGCGATGTATGGACTCAAGCGACTGCATTGCTCCTGGGCAGTGATCGGGCTAGACATCGCGGACCGGTACTGAGCGCCTCGTGTTTCCAAGAACGAGTTGAGCGTGGCGGAGGCTTGGCCTTCCCCGCCGATCTGACATTCGACATCCGTGGACAGGGAAAGCTGGAGATCGTTGGCTTCGGGAAGCGGAGTGGAGGACTTCGGAACAAATCCCTCGATTCGCGCAGGGGTTTGCGCGATTGGTTGACTCATTCGCTCCTTCCAAGACGCGGCCCAGCGATCCCGGTTGCTCAGGCCTCGCACCACTCCATTTTGTGGATACTCAAACCAGGGTATTCCTCGCGCTTGAAGCCAAGCCTTTACACGCAGATCGCGGTCATATGTCCATTTGCCGCCTGTTTCTTCATGACTATGCACCGACGCGATGGCAACGTGCGACTGGAGTCCTCGAAGGACTTCAACGACATCGCCGGTGAACAAATGAAGTCGAAGTCCAAGATCATTCAATCCTCGGCCGAGTTCCTGCAGTGACTGGCATACGAACTGGAAATGGGTTGGGTCCATCTCAGGCTGTCGCCATAGATCCGGTTCAAAAACGTAGAGGGGGAGAACGGTACCCAACTTGGCAGCTTGAGCCAAAGCCTGGTGATCCGCGACTCGCAAGTCTCGCTTGAACCAAACAAGGTGAACCGTCTGCATAAAGTTCCTCGCAGAATTCTCGTAGCGAGCCCAAACCATCGTGTGCGGCGCGTTGTCGCGGTGCAACCAACGGTGCTCCTCGCCGGATAATCGCTACTTTCCTCCTTTCCGGAAGACTCAACATCATAGACATTGAGCAAGTAGCTGTTGCGTTGACGAAACACTCCGTTTACGAGAATTCCATCGGGGTTTGTATTGCCAAAGATGTCCCTAAGACCTTGCTTCGATTAAGAGCCTATCCGAAAACCATTAGCCGCTCTGGCGCTAGCCGCGGTTTCCGATG
>CAYXFO010000419.1:0-3907 GCA_964464255.1 uncultured Pirellula sp. | reverse complement strand
TTATCGGGCTTGATGTCGCAGTGAACGTAGCCTTTGGAGTGAAGGTAATAGAGTCCTTCACAGGCTTGTTCGACGATGCTGGGGAGCTGGTAAGCGATTGGCTCAGGTCCGCGTCTCAGAGCCATCTTCAAGTTCAATTCGCTGAACAACTCCAAGACGATGAATGGAGTTTCCGCGTTGGTGACGTAGTCGATGAGCTTGATAACGTTGCGATGGTTCAGTTCCTTGGCGACCTCGTATTCATGCTTTAGGAAAGCGATTTCCTCTTTATTCCCACGCTGCTCTGGTCGCAGAACCTTGAGAGCCACTCGTTTGGCATCTTTGTCATGGATCGCCTCCCAAACTTGGCAAGTACTTCCAAGCCGAATGAGGCGAGCCAATCGATAGGGACCTAGAAAATCTTTGACTTTAACCATGAGTCGTCCAAGGACGTGTCTGGGCAGTTTACCCGCCGAGCGAAAAACACCGATATAAACAGGGAACATAACAGCCCCTACTATACGCCATCCCTGCACAATCCGAAAGGATTGACGGATCGTCAGACTCCCGTACATTCATCCAAAGGTTTTGATCCCCTACCCCGCGATTCATAAGGAAAAAGGAAATGACTCGAACTGGCTTGGTTACCTTCAAGGGCGCACCGATGACCCTCTCCGGCAACGCCCTGTCCGTCGGAGCACCGATTCCCGATTTCACCGTCCACTACTTTGAGGGTGGACTGAAGACCATTTCAAAAGGGGATCTGGCAGGCAAACCCACCATCATCTCGGTCGTCCCATCCCTTGATACAGGCATCTGCCAAATCCAGACCAAGAAGTTTAATTCTGCTCTCTCAGCGATGGGGGACAAGATCCACGCGGTCACCATCAGCCGCGATCTCCCCTTTGCCATGAACCGATTTTGCGGAGCCGAAGAAATCAAGTCGATGAAAGTCGGCAGCGACTATCAATCGGGCGACTTCGGGATGAAGACTGGCTTGATGATCGAAGAACTCAAGCTCTTGGCACGCGCCGTCATCGTTCTCGATGCAGCGGGCAATGTCGTCTACGAAGAGATCGTTCCCGAAGTCGCTTCGGAACCCAACTACGATGCAGCCCTCGCCGCCTTGGCGCTGAAGGTCGGCTGAAGAAAGACTAGGGACGCGAAGCAGCAACAACGGCCGTCCTCGCGGATTTAATCGCGGCCGCCGGAGTCCTTTCGCGATTGCTCTTTCCCTTTTGCTTCGGAAGTCATTCGCTCGATGAGCGATCGCAGTTCCTTCAATTCGCGACGCATCTTCTCTTGTTCGGCGCGGACATCGCCAAGGGTTTCCGCTTGACGGGTCAACTCTTCCTTGACCCGTGCGCCCCAAGCTTCTTGTTCCGCCATCTGCCTGGGCTTCACAAGCTGAGGCTTTTCACCTCGCTCTTTCGCTTCGGGATGCTTATCCAACTCCTTTCCAAACGCCTCCTTTTCTTTGCGAAGGTGGCTTTCCAATTCCTCGGCTCGTCGAGCGAGTTCATGGGCCATATCGGGCATGTCTCCTTCCTTCAAATGCTGTACCGCAGCTCGCATATGATCCAATCGTCGCGCCAGATGCTGGAGCATTTCCTCTCGTTCCGCTTTTTCCGCTCTGTGCGGTTCGTCCATTCCCTTGAGCTTGCCCATCAATTCCCGAACCTGCTTCATTCGATTACTTGCCTCTTCCTCTTTGCCATGGTTAGCCAGTTCCTTGGCTTCAACTCGTAACGATTCAATCCTCTGCTTGATCTCGGCTCGCTCATCCGCAAACGCCGGGACAGAGGAAGCCATGAAACCGATTGCAAAGGCGAGCAAACACTTGCGGTTCTTTTTCATTTTCGCACCTGAGATTCGAGTCAACGAAATCGAAACTTTCCATGTAGAATCATCGGACTTCAGTATAGTCATTGCGTGATTCGCTGAGAACATCCGATCCGTGGAGCACTCCCCTTCAAGAAGACGACGATCGGCGAGAGCTTTTGCTTCGCGATGGGTCGGCACCCCGCGTCGAATCCGTCGCGCTGGGTGCAATCAAGGCGACTGGCGGGGGCGTAGGAGGCACCGCGGTACGGTGAATATCTCGAGGAGCTAACTCCCGACCGATGACATCGAATCGTGTCTTGCCCTCAAATCGCTCCAGCGATCGCACCAGTTCGCTCACCATTTCCTCAATCCGTCCAAAAACCTTCGTGATTCGTCCTTCGAAATAATGCGAAGCAATAGCGGCAGGAATGGCGACGATCAAGCCGGCCAGCGTCGTTACGAGAGCTTCGTAAATACCCACCGCAAGGAAGTCGGCTCGATTCTGGCCAGCCGTCAATTGGGTCGTATCGTGAAAGGCTCGTATCAGCCCCCATACGGTCCCGAGCAACCCCAAGAGGGGCGCAATACCCGCCGCGAGGTTCAACCAACGAACGTGACTGTAAGCTCGATCGACCTCCCGCTGCAGTGCATCCGTGGCGGCCGCAGCGATCTCCGATTGCGGCCTGCCAGCACGCACAATGGCATCAGACGCAACGCTCGCCAAAGCCGATGGATTCTGATCGCAAAGACGATACATATCGCGCGGATCAGCAACATCGCCGGAGCGAATCATCTTCATCAAGTTGCGACGAAACTCGCTCGGCATCAGTTTCCCTAGCCGCAAACCAATCCAGCGATCGATCACAAAGGTGACGACCAACAAGCTGACCATGCCGATCGGGATCATAAAGATCCCACCCTTCACCAACAAACTGAGAAAGTCGATACCCGACTGTTTCACAGCTAATCCCGACCCTTGTCGCCCAGTGGAGCGAGACGAGTCGGTGCCAGCACTAGCGAGAGCCGACTCAGCATCTTTCTGGAGCGAACTGATCTCTGCCTCGGTGACTTGCCCGAAAGAAACCGAAGACAGCGCGGCAAAGATGTTCGTGAAAACGAAACCGATAATCAAAAGTCGCAGGCAAATTCCTCGCACGATCCATGATTCCTTAGACAAACTCGAATAAAGCGATCACTTCGATTATAGCCGAGGATCTTCATTCGGAGAAAGCAATGGATTGGATGATGCCGAATCCACGACTTCATAGCATTCGGCACGACTCGAATCGAACTCCCACTCCACGCGTTTCAACACCCCCGTTTGCTGCAGCTTTTGTATGGCGTTGCGGTACCTAGGTTCGCTTTGGGTTCCGAGCAACTGGTCTCGGGACATTAATCCTTGCCAATCCAACACGAGATATCCAACTTTGTTCTTCGAGATCAAGTTGCGAAAGTCTCGACCGGGATCCAGATGAGTATCCCATTTTTCAAGCAGTTCTACCCATGGATCGTTGTCATAGGCACCGTATACCTCCACTTTCGGAAGCCAGCGAAACGCATCTGCTGAACCTAGCAACAACCAAAGGTCATTTTTCCGCTCCCGATCAAGACGGTTCCAAATACGATTCACGCTCGGTGCCATGTCGACTCGCACTCCCCTCCCCTGCTCTGCGTCCTGATCTGAAATAATCGTTGCGAGCGATTCCAAGGGGACCAGCAACCGATTGTCCGAGGTTGGCCACGCGCAGAGAGCAACGATCGACCAGGCCAACGAGATACCGCAAATCGCAATCAGCAGTCCTCGTTGCCCTCGCTCATGTAACCAAGCCACGCCGCTGGCCATCGGCCAGGCCAGAAGTGGCATGGCAAGCACCCAATCGCGATCTTGCTGCGGTGTCATCATCCACCATAGCAAGCACCAAACACCAAACCAAATCCCTGCATCTCGACCTGCTCGATGACGTCCGAATGCCAAACCGAGGATAGCGATCGGGATCAAGTGCAACGAATGCGCGGTTGAAAAAAAGAGCATGCGCATAAAGGCGGCCCAAGCACCCTCCCCTACCCCGCTCCACGGCGAGAAAAAGAAGGGCAAGTACTGGGA
>CAYXFO010000418.1:2011-3914 GCA_964464255.1 uncultured Pirellula sp. | reverse complement strand
CCCTAAGACGGCTTCTACATCCGGACCATCAGGTGTACCATCGCCATCTAAAATGCTGCCGGTAGCATCGATGGTGATGTCGCCGTTGTCGGACTTCAAGTAAGAAACAACAACGCTGCCATTGGTCGCATCTACCCCGATACTGTCGACTGCCTGGATCTCCGAGTCGTTCTGCATCAAAACGGACGAAGCGTTCAGGTCTACGTCCATTTGGAATTGAAGCCGATTCGCGGTGCCGAACTCCAGTGTATCTGAAACGTCGATTGTGGTGCTCGAAGCGATGTTCGCGCCGGTCTGGAAGAGGGCTTGCTGTACATTATTGAATTGAATGGTGTTCAAGTTGTACAGAGCCAAGGAAGCCGCTGGATTAGGATCGATCCATTCGAAGCGGCGCGGTCCACCTGTTGACCCAGAACCGTTGACGATAATATCCGTCAAGCTATTCTTGAGCCCACCCACTTCATTTGCGGAGTCAAAAAGCCCATCGCCGTTCTCGTCAAGGAAGAATTGGTTTCCCAAAGGATCTGCGGTGTCATTGAGCAGACTTGCAGTGTTAGTCCCTAGACCATCGGCAGTGATATCGACAGTGAGAACGCCTGCTGCGAACGTACCGTTGACCGTCAGAACACGGCGCGGTTCGAGACGCCGGAAGTTGGCAGCGATGTCTGCTTCGAGGGCTTTTCTACGAAGTCGTTTGAGCTCATTGGAAATCGCACGACGCAACAACCGAGCGGCGTTCTGAACAAGCTTTTTCATAAGGGGTGCATTCGTGGAATCGGTAGATTGGGCAGCGGGTTGGGGGCAATGGTGGCTGACGACCGCTCTGCGCGGAGGTGACTCCAATGTAATTGCGTTGCGATAATTTGCGTAGTTTTTTTCTGCGTGGCTAGGAAGCCGGATCGTCGACCAGCCTAACCCCCCCGATGGGATGGGCTCCTGGGCCTTCCTGGCGTCATGCTGGGTGGTCGAGCAGGCCCGTAAAATCAGGAAGGATCATCTAGAATTTTGAATTTCCCGCAACTTTTCCTGTTTTCTTCCGATAACCTATTAGATTGATAAGATGGGTCGCTAGGAAAATCCACTGGGTCTCGCCTCCAGCATGCATTTTACTGACAGCGTGAGAATGACATCGACGACAACATGATTTGCGTGCTCAAAGTACTACGTGGTCCGACGAATCGGTCCTCTCGGTATGTTCTCAGAGAGAACCAACATGTGGAGATAGGGAGGTCGACGAGTGCTGACATTTCTTTGCCCTCAGACTCGCATTTGTCTCGCAGGCATGTCCTCGTTGACTCGTTTGGTCGTGGGTTCTCTATTTGTGATTTAGGGAGCGTCAACGGCACCTACCTCAACGAAGAGCGCGTCATTCGTCGAGTTGAGTTGAAAAACGGGGACGTGATTCGAATTGGCACGACACAATTTCGAGTCACGATGCTTGAGGACGATGCGAATCCTCACGCGGAAGATGGCGTTTTGTTCTCTTCTGCGATGACACAAGACATGGAACCCAAATGGGGAAGCAACGATGGACGCGAGCGGTCCGTCTCATTTCCGAATGCAGTACTTGACGACCAGACATCCCGATGCGTTCCGCAATCTGTGGCGCGCGTGGAAACGTTTCGAGACCCATTGCAACAAGCTACCGATGCCATCCACAAAGCTAAGGATTGGAATGCCCTCAAGGACTCACACAATCCCGTTCGCATAGCGGCTTTTCCCGACGAAACAAGAAATGAAGGATCGGGTAATACCCAGTTACCCTTTGCACTTCGACATCCTTTTTCTGATTACTTTGCTCCCTGCGAGGAACCGAATCTTTTCAAGCTTACCAAGAAACCCGACTCCCCTTTCGGAAGTTTTGTGGGTTTGGTGATTCTTGGTTCTCATACAGATCAGATAC
>CAYXFO010000418.1:0-2001 GCA_964464255.1 uncultured Pirellula sp. | reverse complement strand
CGCGAAGCGAGCATTTTGGATCGTCGACATCGAGATCGTCAACTGGCCTATCTTTCACGGACCCTTCTTGCTGGAAGACTATCGGTTTCGGATTCGAGTCTGGGCTTGCTGGAAGCCTGTTCTGGTTGCGATGGTTTGATTTGTGTTGGTTCTCCCGAACGAATCGATTCCGAGGAACTCAAACCGTTTGCCAACTCTTTCAGTTATCCGTCCTTGTTCGGAGAGCACATGAAGGATCTACGTTCACCCGTAAGGCACTTCCTGCTCAGTAAAAGAGCTTGGGTTCTATTTGAATGGTCTCTCGAGGGACCGCTTGGCCTTTTTGTGTAGCAGAACCTGCTAACTGCCGGGCCCGTTTAAAGCAGACTTTGGATCCACCGGGCCAGCACCCAAACGATTGCTATCAGCGATCCAAGTCCTCCCACCAGGGCGATCGCAAGCGCGATGCGTCGATAGTGAGTATTCTTTTTGCTGGCTTCTTCCACCCATTCGACATCGTCGCTCACCTCCAAAACTTTGTTGATCGCGCTCGGAACGAATGCCTGCCGTTCCTTCTTCGTACCACAAGCGATAAAGTAGCAACCGCTGAAGAGGAACTGTGTATCGGACAGTTCGGGTTGCCTCAGAGGGTCATATCCAAAGCTGGTTTCCATAATCTTGGATAGATTCTGTGCGAAAGTACCTCGCATTCGCCCGAGCAGACTGAAGAGTTTGGCATTTTGTTTATCTTGAAACCTGTCCTCTTCTTGGAAAAGTTCGAAGCAAAGATCTTCAAAGACTGCTGTCGCATGTTTTGCTAGAGCGGCCAAGCGTTTATTTTCAGGGCTTGCCCAAACCGAGCGTTTATCTTCAGGGCTAACCCAAATCTCGGAACCTTTCCCGATTCTCGCCTTCTTCGTCCGTTGGGATCCCAATCGCGTGGTCATTGCGATGAATCCAGGTTCGTTTTCCATTCCGGTGACCAGCAGGGTATTCGCGACGCGAACTTGCAATTCCTTTCTCAAGACGTTGAAGTCGGCTTGGAGGGCGATTGAAAGTTGTTCATCGTTGCTTTCGATCAACTCGAAGGGAATGGTTGTGACCAATCCATTAATAGGGCAGACATTTTTTCGTCCGTTCCTGAGGATCGTGCATAGGTATCGGAGTCGATCTTCGGTATCTGCTAGGTCTTGGACCTGAACTCTTTTTTGAACTGCGGGAGTTGATATCGGGCCCTTCTTGTCGCTAATTTTGAAGTCATCGGTCAGTTGAATCGTGCCACCGGGGACACCCGAGTCATCATCCTTTTCCCCATCGCCAGCCCCCCATTGGCCATCGTCGTCCTCATCATCCAGATCGGGGACGCTTTCCTCCACAACCATGGTGCCTTGCATGTCATCTTCATCTATGTCCTTTGCATTCCGGCTTGCTTGCTTGGCTTTCGAGGTTGGGGCATCGGAGGAATTACTCAACCGCGAAATCGCATTGCAGAGGTGAGGCATGATCCAAATGGCTTCCTTCGAAGCATGGATCGACAATGGCCCCTCACCTGACTTTGGTGAGACGATGGGTATCTTCAAGTTTGCTGCTTCGAGCAGTCGACGATTTACGGCGAAATCCTGTGTTCCGAGCACGATGAAGATTGGAGTGGAATTGACGGAGATGCCATTGGCAACTAGCTGTTGGAATCCTTCTGTCATCACTCGATCGATATCGGGGTACTTGGACGACTCTTTCTTCTTCTTGAGGACCAGGAACCAATATGCAAAGCCCGCAAGGACACAGATTATCGGGAGCCCGATCAGGGCGAGCAACCAACTTTTCAGATAACCTGACCACAGCAAAATCGCGAGGGCAAGCAGAAATAGGCTGATGAAAGAATATTGGAGTATCTGCTTTTTTCCGTTGAGAGGGGTATTTTTTCCACCCACGATTGCTTCGCCGGGAATCTCAGGGCGTCCTTGCCGTAGGTCCAAAGATTTGGTGAATTTTTGAAACCACCTTTCCAGACTCTCAGGCAAG
>CAYXFO010000417.1:0-3921 GCA_964464255.1 uncultured Pirellula sp. | reverse complement strand
GCTCAGAACCGACAACATTATCGCTGGAGTCTCGATCGTGTCCGTCAGGAACTCGATCGAACACTCACCGATGCCTTTGAACAAGTGTGGCAAGAAGCAGTGACTCGCAAAGTCTCGCTGCGCACCGCTGCTTTCATGCTGGCGATCACCCGAGTGCAACGAGCATCGGAACTCGCCGGTTGGTTGATCTGATCTTTTTCTCCATCGAATTCCCATGACATCGACCTCTTGTTTGCGAGCCAGCCGTTTGCTGCTCTCGTTCAGTCTGCTGCTCTGCTGTGGCCTTTTATCTTTTGTTGATGCGGACCGCACCCTGGGTGATGGACCTGCCGACAATCAAGCGCAGAGTGTCCGCCCTATCCCGCCTCCTGGAATTACCATTCCCGCTGAGAGTCGGACGGCTCTTGAAGCCAGTCTGAAGGAACTCGAAACCAAGATCGAGGCCTTGCGGGGATCGAAGGACCCCTTGATCAACAAGTATCTTCCCGACGTAGAGATCTTTCAGCGCGCAGTTTCGATCGCTCTCACCGAAGATGGCTTCTTCGATGCTGCCGATGTCGATCGAGCTTCTGCAGTGTTGAAAGAGGGGTTGGCTCGAGCCGATGCTCTCGCTTTCAGGAATCCGGTCTGGAGGCAAACACGATCCGCAACCGTGCGCGGATTTCGTTCCAAACTCGATGGCACTGTGCAACCCTATGGGGTGGTCATGAATGACTTCCCTTACGAAGGCGCAAATCGCGCGGATGTGTGGTGCCGAGGTCGAAGCGAAAAAGGACTCGAACTGCAGTTCCTCGCAACGCGATTGACCCAGTTCGAACCGTTCCCAGAACCCGGTGTCATCATGATTCATCCCTTCGGCCGATATTGCAACGCGAACAAGCTTGCTGGTGAAATCGATACGCTCGAAGCGATCGAACATGCGATGAGCGAATATGCGATCGATCCAAACCGCATCGCCATCCGTGGATTCTCGATGGGAGGCGCGGCAGCCTGGCATCTCGCGGTCCACTATCCAGACCGCTGGTTCGCCGCCAACCCCGGAGCCGGTTTTTCGGAGACCCCCGAGTTCTTAAATGTCTTTCAGTCCGAGACGCTGGAGCCCTACTGGTTTGAACAGAAGCTCTGGCAACTCTATGACTGCCCGGTCTGGGTCCGCAATCTTCGCATGCTCCCCACGATCGCCTACAGCGGCGCCCTCGACAAACAGAAACAAGCCGCCGATATCATGGCCCAGGCTGCATGGAATCTACCGGAGAACTCTCGCTTCGAACTAACCCACATCGTCGCCCCCAATACCGGTCATCAAGTCGCACCCGAATCACGTCGCGAAATCGAACGCCGATTGAAATTGATCGATCCATTGATGATTAATCGAAAGCCTGACGGATATTCCTTCACCACTTGTAGCCTGCGCTACCATCGCGCCCACCATATCATCATCGACGCTCTGACCGAGCACTGGGTACCGACCACGATCTCTGAGTTCCATACGGAGAACATCGTATCCGTTTCCACAGATGGCGGCGTTCAGCAATTCACGTTGTCCTACGACATCGGGGAGATATCGGATAGCGACGTGTTGGTTGTGATTTATGATGCAGCAAAAGTAAGCGAGGTCGCTGTTCCAAAACGTTTTGAATGGAATCTTTCTCTGCGGTCCGACCGATCTTTCGCCGCTACCTTTCGAAGGACCGCGGATGGCTGGGAGCATGTTTCTCCGTTGGAACCACCCTCCGATGCGATCCGCAAACGGCACGGATTGCAAGGACCGATCGACGACGCATTCCTAGACGCATTTCTATTCGTACCTCCTGCAGGCGATGGCCTTCATCCCGAAACGCAGCGCTGGGTGCAATCGGAGTTCGATCGAGCGGTACGCGAATGGCATCGGCAGATGCGCGGCGAGGTTCGAATCAAGAAAGCAGCGGACATTACGCCAGACGACATGAAGAAATACCATTTGATCTTGTGGGGGGACCCGCAAAGCAATCCCTTGATCTCGCAGATGTTGCCTAGATTGCCAATGCAATGGTCCGCAGCATCGCTCGATATCGGAGGCAAGTCGTGGGATACCAAGTCGCATATGCCGGTGATGATCTACCCCAATCCCTTGTCTCCGAGCAGATACATTGTCATCAACAGCAGCTTCACCTATCGTGAATACGATTATCTCAACAATGCGAGGCAAGTACCCAAGCTACCCGACTGGGCAGTGATTGATCTGACCGAGCCGCCAGGCACCCGTTGGCCCGGAAAAATTGCTGACGCCGATTTCTTCGATGAGCAATGGCAAGAGAAATCCAGCGGCCCCAATTCATCGCGGTGATTGAATAACTCTTGCGATGGCTCATTACTTGGGTGGCACGCCCAGAGGCTTTGCGACTGTTGCGGTGGCGGTCGACGGACTGGGAAGTCCGTCGTACGGGTGGTTCCGAACTTGAGGAAGGCGTTTGCGCGGTCGGGTTGGCCAAAAATGGAGGGCGAAAAATGAAGAACCAAAGACAGATCTATCCCTCGACTTGCTCTCTCCTTTGTCTCTCCTTGCGGAATCCTAGTCCCATCAGTGTCCATCAGCGTTCATCAGTGGTTCCTGTTCCCCGGCTGTTATCTTTCTGCCCGAACATTTTTTGCCCATCCGGTTTTCGAGCGCTCGCATCCCTCTGCGTAACTGCGGCCCCGCGAGAATACTTACTCGATCGTCACTCCGATTTGCTGGCACTCCGAATCGTAGCGAATATTGAGTTGATTGCTGTGATTTGACGTTTCCTACCGAGACCGGGAAGTGTCTTTTTATGGGTAACAGGCCATCATCTCGCGTTTTCGTGTGGAATGCATTGCTTACGTTTTATATACTCAATGCCAAGCTTCTCAAAAGGAGACACACCTTATGTCGGACGAAGTAAGCCTCATGGTGACCGCGGAAGGATTAACGGCGTTGGCTGAGATGGCATTGTCCACCAAGAGCCAGACACGTTTGGATGAGCTCCTGGCCAAGAATTCCGATGGAAAGCTGTCCGCGGACGAGACGAAAGAACTAAATCTACTGCTGACGCAAGTTGACGAACTTAATCTCGTAAAAGCTCGTGCCGCTGCGACTCTGCACCGAATCAAGAATTAGGGCGTATCCTTGAGCGTTTCCATTCCCGCAGAGCTCAGGCGACGCATTCGAGCCCACTTCTTGCAGCGTTGTGCTTATTGCCAGTCGAGCGAAGCGCTAACGGTTGTCACCTTTGAGGTCGAACATATCCATCCAACGTCGCTTGGCGGCAGGACGGAATTCAAGAACCTCTGTCTCGCATGTCCAAGTTGCAATCGGCACAAGGCTAACCGAATAACTGGATACACTGATGAAGGTACCGAATCGCGGTTGTTTCATCCTCAGCGCGATCATTGGCTAGATCACTTCGATTGGTCAGTGAACGGAACCTTGCTCGTAGGGCTGACCGAAATTGGGTTGGCGACCGTGAATTTGTTACAAATGAATCGATTGCAGTTGGTTGAAGTACGATCGTTGTGGGGCATTGTCGGCAAGCACCCACCGAGCTAGGTAGGTAGCATTCGAACCAAGCAACTCGCCTGAGCCCCTGGATAAGCAGGCTGTTATCTTTCTGCCCGAACATTTTTTTGCCCATCCGGTTTTCGAGCGAGGCTCCTCTGAATGCGCGTCAATTGTTGCGGTGGCGGTCGACGGCCTGGGCAGTCCGTCGTACGGGCGTTTCCGAACGCGAGGGATGAGTTTGCGCGGTCGGGTTGGCAAAAAATGGAGGGCGAAAGATGAACAACCAAAGACAGATCTATCCCTCGACTTGCTCTCTCCTTTGTCTCTCCTTGCGGAATCCTAGTCCCATCAGTGTCCATCAGCGTTCATCAGTGGTTCCTGTTCCCCGGCTGTTGGCCCCCCATCGTGGCACGACGCTCCGC
>CAYXFO010000416.1:0-3938 GCA_964464255.1 uncultured Pirellula sp. | reverse complement strand
AGATATGAGTGAGCCGCGATCGGTTGTTATCTCCGCTAACCCAAAGTCCGGCGCACGAAGCGGATTGGGGGCAGCGGAAGCTCTTCGCGTCAAGCTAGATGCCGCTGGCTACTCTGTCGAACTGTTTACCGATATCGACGCCATGGCACGGCGGACTGAGCAACTTCGAGGCGAGGGTGCGCTGCGAACGGTGGTGGCAGCCGGTGGGGATGGCACGGCATCGCTCGTTCTGAGCGTTATACCGTCCGATGTGCCGTTGACTTTGTTTCCCCTCGGGTCTGAGAATCTGCTCGCAAAGTACCTCGGGATCGCGCTGAACCCCGACCAAACGGTCGCGATGGTCGAGCAAGGTTTTTCGACCAAAGTGGATCTGTTTGAGGCCAATGAGAAACTGATGCTGTTGATGGCAAGCGTTGGCTTCGATGCCGACGTCGTTCGACGCGTTCACAGTCGCCGTACTTCGCACGTTTCGCGATTGACCTATTGGCGTTCGATCCTATCGGCTCTTTGCGGTTACCGGTGGCCTCAGTTTCGAATCGCCACCGATTCAGGGGATGGCATCTGGCAAGACCATGGCATCGTGAATTGGATCTTTGCCTTCAATGTACCCAAGTACGCGGCTGGTATCTCGATTATGAACGAAGCCCGTTGCGACGACGGTTGGTTGGATGTCGGAGCCTTTCGCGGCGGGAGGCTTGGGCGAGGGCTCTGGCATTATGCATTGGTCGCTATGGGACGTCATCGTCGAGCTTCATCGTGGAGCCAATGGCAGGTGAAGGGTTTGCGATTGGAATCCGTGAGCGTGCCCAGTCAGGATTCCGAGCTCGCCGGTAGCTATCAACTCGATGGCGATTGGGGCGGCCCACTGCCGCTGGAAATCCTCTACACGGGTCGATCCGCAAATCTGCTCATTCCAGAGCCTCAGACTCGAACCTGATTTTTGCAAGTGGAACTGCGACAAGAGCAACGACGAACCGGCCTGCGACAGCATGCCATGGCGAGATGATCCCGAAAGCCCATTGATCCCGGAGCATCAGAATCGATGATCAAAAAATCACTGCGCGCGGATGGCTCGGTCCAACCACAGAAAATTCTCGCCGTTGAACTCCGTGATCTTGCCCGATACCGACCAACGTTGTCTGCCCCCTTCGTCATCTTTCAGGAAGGAGTGGATCCGTTGCAACATCAGGTTCTCTAGACAGGTCAGCGGTTTCCCGGTCGATTCATCGATGAAGACGAACCGTTCGTTGACAGGCTTGAATCTTCCACGCGCTTCGGCCAGACTTGTTCCCTCCCGAATCAACGACTTCTCCTCGTTCATCTCTTTGAGGTTGGGCCGTTCGTCCGCGCTGGCTAGGGATCCAGGCATCGATCGCAACGCGGGGTGATTGCTGAGAATCGTCAAAGCGACGACGCAGACAAACACCCAAAAAGAGGGTGCTTTCGAGCATCGCCGAATCCATCTTCGCAAACGGGTCATGGTTTAGGCAGCACCATAGCGTGCAGCGACATGACACCACCGACGGTCAAGAGAACAAAGCCCAGCCAGGGTGGATGTTTGAAAGTCTTCTTCGGGGCTGGGGCTGCCTGCATAAACGCGTTGGTTGCCGAGTTATTGGCATCCGCAACCTTGGCCTGTTTAGCAATGCGCTGAAGTGCCCGAGTGCTTCCTTCATTCAGAACGAAGCTGTCCACCATGCGGAATTGAATCCCCAGCAAAAACAGGACGACTCCGAGCATGAAGTAGCGATTTCGATCGAGTGTCACGGTCCGCTCCGCGTTAGCCAAAAGGTCTAGGCAATGATCCAACGGTTGTTCGTCATCGCGATCGATATGGCTGTACAGATTCGGGAATGCGTCACTCCCTGACGATTGCAACGATCGTACGCGTGGAGGATGAAAGCAGACGAGATGCAAGGCAAAGCATACCCAGCCCTCACTTACGCTTGGGTCGATCCCTCACTTACGTTTCGGGTTGGGATTACGAGAAAGCGCAAGTACAAAGCTTACGCTTCGGGTTACCGTCGCTACCGATCGGACTTCGGGGACTTGGGCCGGAGTTCGATGTGCTTAAGACGCAACCGAGGCTTTGCGAATCGCATGGCTGAGTCGACTCTTGGTCCGAGACGCCTTGTTTCGGTGGATGATTCCCTTCGATGCCGTCTGGTCGAGAAGCTTGCAAAGCGAGGAAAATTGCGATCGGGCAGCCTCGAATTCCTTGGCGGCCATGGATGCGTTTAGCTTCTTGATGTGGGTTTTCAAAGTACTTTTCGCGGCGCGATTTCGAGCACGACGCTCGAGGGATTGGCGAAGCCGCTTTTTGGCACTCTGGATATTCGGCACGTGAACAACTCCTCGGTATTGATGTCGGATTTATGTCTGCACGGGGGCAAGCTCCCCGGCGTCAGACTGGCTTGGGAGCAAACAACCGCTTTATAATGCCGAGGTTTCGTCGGATTGTCCAGGGCTAATTCCCACCGTCTCCCCCGGCTCTCCTCGGAAAAACCGTCAAAATCGATAGCCTAACGGCTGGTAGCGGGCCGAGGACCGACCGTTCTTGGAAACCGACGGCTAATGGAAAAACCAGGCCCGCGAAGACGACACATCTGCGTATTTGGGGGAGATCGCTGGAATCTAGGAGTTGGGGCAACTATGATATGACCATGAATCGGGTCTCGTATCCCATGGTTTCTCTTCGGAGTCATCGTCTGGAATGGCAAACTACGTATCGCTTGACGAAGCAGCAAAGATTTTGGGGCTTTCCACGGACGAATTGATCGAAATGCGTTCGCGCGGGGAAATTTTCGGCTACCGGGACGGGACGAGTTGGAAATTCAAGCAAGATGAAATCGATCGCGTCCAACTCGAGTTGGGTGGCGATGCGCTCGACGAAGAAGCGGGTGGATCTTCTGTATTGATTTCGGAACGTGAAATCGGTCCTGCGGGTAGCAAGTCCGGGAGCACGGTAGGCAAGGGATCTGCGGCGGGCAGTGATATCGCCCTGGATTCTGATCTCAAGCTCGCTCAAGAGGGAAGCGACGTGGCGTTGGTCCCTGACCCCAATAGCGACAGCGGCGTCAAGCTGGTGAAGCGTCCTGCTGGGTCCGAAGGGAGCGGAATCAGTCTCGATCTCGCTGGCATCGAGGGTGGCTCGGATGGTGAAGTCGATCTCGGAAGCGACTTGCGACTGGCTCCTTCTCCTGGATCAAGCGGCGTTGATCTCCTAAAGAATTCAGCCGACTCCAATGTGCTCGAATCCAAAATCAGCAATCCCACCGGTTCATCGAAAACCGGTTCCAAGTCCGGTACGGGAAGCGGAAACGTCGATCTGGCGGAGCTTGAATTAGCGAAGGATGATGAGGACGATCTTGTGCTCGGCTCCGATTCAGGACTCGCCCTTGGATCCGAGAGCGGCATCAATTTGATGAGCCCATCGGACAGTGGACTATCCCTTGATGATGAACCGCTCGACCTCCAAGGCACGGGTATCTCTGGGTTGGACCTGGGTGGAGAGATCGGTGCGGGATCGGATGCAAGCAAGTCTGCTGTAGGTAGCGGTGTGGGTGCTGCTCTAGGAAGCGGCGCACTCGTCGACTTTCAACAAGGCGAGGAATTCCAACTCACACCCTCGGGTGCGATTGAAACTGATGACGATAGCAGTTCGCAAGTCATTGAGTTAGAGGATTCCGCAAGCTTCGGTGATGTCGGTATGCCCGGCGCCGATTTGGGCGCAGTACAAGAAGCGGGCGCCGGAGCCGAAGGATGGAGCGATTCTTCCGATCTAGCTGCGGGTGGTGTCGTCCCTCGCGGTATTGCTGAGGTTCCTTACACGGGTTTGCAGATAGGTGTTCTCATGATCATCCTCCTCCTGATGGGTTTGGCAGGAGTATTAACGACCGATATTGTCCGCAACCTCTGGGCTTGGGGTGGCGAAGCCG
>CAYXFO010000415.1:0-3940 GCA_964464255.1 uncultured Pirellula sp. | reverse complement strand
CCCTTATATTTTTCTTATTTTGCCTATCTTTCCAGACCGATAGACCTAACTTCCTTTACCGCAACGGCTTTGCAGTTAAGAAAAAATCTCGGATAAATGACGGTTGGAATGACAGCAATCCCTCAGATGGGGGGGCTTTGCGTCAGCCGCTGCAAACCGATTACCGAGGACCGCGCGGTTGTTACTTGTACCAGGAATCGGTGTTCCACTCGGCTGCTTCGCGATGCGCGACGGCAACGCGATCATCCTCGTCCGTGTGGGTCGCAGCTTGCCACGATTCGATCATGACACCGCCGCTGGCCGAGACCAACATCCCCTGCACGCTTTGAATGAGGCTGATTTGTGGTGGAAGAGCTTGAGGGAAATCGAGCTTAGGGGTCTCCATTTGCGAGGCGTCGCCGAGGATTCCCGACAGATCGCAAGAGGCCATGGATTCGAGGTTTTGAGCTTCGATCAATGCAGCGACAACGCACAGGTCCATGACGTTTCGAAGATCGCCGAACGCGGTGTCCTTGGTGGACAACTCATCCAATTTGTTGGTGAAGATTTCAGCCCATTTCTTGGCGGCCGCATCGACCTTGCCAGTCTGACTGACCGCACCGCTGGCGTCGTATACTTCTTGTTCGGTCATGGTCTTGATGCCGGGGCCACTGATTCGCCATGCGAGTCGATTGGCACTGTGCGAGATGGCGTTGTAATCGCAAGCCATCCACCATCGGGACTGAAGCTGTGAAGATGCGATGGTACGATTGCGAATCATTTCGAGGTAGCTCGGCAGGCCTTGAACAGGAGCTTTGGCCAAGTTCATGCCATAGAGTTTCATTCGATAATCTGCTGCGAGAAGAACGCGGGCCATGTGGCTGTCGCTTGGAATCCCTTGCAAGACGACCTTTTGAGGACCAAATGCTTCAGCGAGCATGGGAACAATTTGCGCAGGATTGGGATTCGCACCGATGCGAGAGAGCACCTGTTGCAGTTGAACGACTCCTTGCTCGGTCGGTTCGATGGAAATCGAAACTCCACCCTGTCGCGCGTTGGACACATAGCGGAACGCAGTCAGAAGATCTTCGAGGTAAACAATCGGGCGACCACTCTTGGCACCCACCATCGATCCATAGGGTCCTACGGTCCAAGGTTCTGCGGGTCCAGCGACGACAATGTCTTGTCGTTCCGGATAGACGAACACGTATTCGATTCGAGTCAGTCCCGCCATGTAGAGCATCTCTGCGGACAAGGGCTTTTTCGTTTTTGCCGATTCGAGAAGTGCTTCCTGAACCTTTCGCAGGGAGATGCATCGCATCGGTGACGCTTCGGTTAGCGGACCTGTAGGAGCAACAGCATTGCGTCGAACTAGTTCGAGTTGCTGTTGCTGCTCGTCGAGGGTCATATTCCTGAGCACGCCATCGGCATCGATGCGTACACCACCGACAAGACCTCCGAATCCACCGAAGGGTGGGAAGAACTGGGCGTTGGCATTCCCAGAATAAATGGCACAGACGGCGAGCACCACGACCCAGATCCGGATCTGCATAGAACTCGGAAAAAGTGATGCGAAAACACGCATGGTGGGTGCTCCGTTGGAAAACGAAAGTTTGTGGTAGTATGGAGATGAGTGACGCAAACGTCTCTTTCAGTGTATTTGGGCCCATTTCCCGATGCAACCAAACAGCACGTCAGCTTATCTGATTATTCGCCAGGGAAATCGCTGGTCGGACGTTTTTCGCCTGGAAAAGGGTGTCCGACTGGTCGTCGGCCGCGCTTCCTCGAACGCGATTCCCGTTCCGGACGAGCGGGCCAGCCGCAAACATGCGGAAATCTACTGCGAAGACAACGTATGGCGTGTCCAGGACCTCGGATCGAGAAATGGAACCCTCGTCGACGGAAAACGGATCGAGGCTCCCCATACCCTAACGCCCGGCGAACAGATCCTGGTCGCTTCGTGCCTGATGACTTTTGTTCACTCGCTCGAGGAATTCATCCCGCCCGCTGCATCGTCGGATTCCCCTCCAGA
Source organism: uncultured Pirellula sp. (assembly GCA_964464255.1). Lineage (GTDB taxonomy): Bacteria > Planctomycetota > Planctomycetia > Pirellulales > Pirellulaceae > JBKCUI01. The sequence goes on along the minus strand of CAYXFO010000415.1, from coordinate 1,929 downwards.
GGCCTCGATCTCCAACACAGAAAGTGGCCTAGCTCCCGCAATCACGCATCGCAAATCAAATGCAAGCCTCCTGGAATCTCGAGCGATCGATCCCGAAGACATCGCCGCATCGATCCGCAACAAGTCGCCACGAGATTCGAAACAAACATCTGAACCGGTGGCTGTCGCGCTCCTTCCCTTGGCTTTCGAGATCGCACAGCAGACATCGATCTCGGGCGCATGTGACCTCGCTTTATCGCGCCTCATGCAAACCATCGGTTGCAATTCAGGTGGAGTGATTCGGATCGACAACGCATCCTCTGCGGAACCATCAACCGATGGTTCGATGAATTTTTCGATGACAATTTTAGCAACGCGAGTGACCGATGGTCGCGCGTATCATCCAGCTTCCGACAACTTGATCGCAACGTTGCTCCGCGATCCGTCCGCGATCCTGGCTCGCAACGTAGCCTCCGATCCTCATCTGCTCAGCGCTGGCCAGGAGGGAGCAAGCCATGTCCTCAACACCACCAGCATCATCGCTGCGCCGATCCGTGGAGATCAAAAACCGATCGGCCTGATCCATCTCTACTCTCGATCTGGGGAGCCCGATTTGACTCCCGACGATCTTGAGACCACGCTCGCGATCGCCGAAGTCTTGTCGGTATCGATCAAGAACTTGATGCGTGCACAAAATCTCGAGTCGAAACTTCGAAGCTCCACAGAGCGCATCAATCAACTCGAACAACAACTTGGCCATGTCGATTGGATTGTTCATTCGACATCGATGAAGCGAGTTCGGGACCAGATCGCTCGCGTTGCACCGACATCGGCGACGGTATTGATCCGCGGAGAGAGCGGCACCGGCAAAGAGCTTGTCGCTCGCGCGATCCATGACAACAGCTCGCGCGCCGCAGGACCATTCATTGCCCTCAACTGCGCCGCCCTCACGCCGACCTTGCTCGAGAGCGAACTGTTTGGCCACGAGAAGGGTGCCTTCACCGGAGCCACCGAACGCAAACTCGGAAAATTCGAACTGGCCCATACCGGAACCCTCATGCTCGATGAACTCGGCGAGATGAGTCTGGAAATACAAGCCAAATTCCTTCGAGTCCTCGAGGCTCGCGTCTTCGAACGAGTCGGCGGCAACAAACCGATCCAAGTCGATGTCCGCGTGATCGCTGCCACCAACCGCGACCTCGAAAAAGGAGTTCAGGACGGAACCTTTCGATCCGATCTCTATTTCCGATTGCGAGTGATCGAATTGACAATCCCACCGCTGCGCGAGCGAACCGAAGATATCTTGCCACTGGCGAACTTCTTCTTGAAACAATTTCGCCAACGATCGGGGCATGGACCGGAGAGTTTCAGTTCCCGCGCTCAAGCGGCGATGCTCGAGTATCGTTGGCCCGGAAATATTCGCGAACTCAAGAACGCCGTCGAGCGTGCTCACGTTCTGGCGATCGGTTCAGTCGCTGAACCCGAGGACTTGGCCTTGTCGCATGTCCAAGTTCCCGGCATGCCCGCCGACACCCGCAGCCAGAGCGCTCTCTACAAGGAACGAACGCTCGAGGATCTGGAGCGAGAACACATCGAATCGACCCTGAAACATACCGGCGGCCAGAAGAACCGCGCTGCCTCCATCCTCGGAATCGAACGATCGACCCTCGATCGAAAACTCAAACGCATCGCCGAAGAGAACCCAGGTGAAGGGCCCTAGACCCGCTCTTTCCTCCATCTTGCCAAGCCCGCCAAGTTCGGCTTGATTCCTTGGAACAGGCTTTCTATACGCATGGGATGATCGGTCGGCGATTCCGTGATCGTCGGCCCAAATTGCGGCCGTTATCTGCACATGCGTTCCATGCCAAGCTTTCGAAAAGCCAAAAAGCCAAAGATTCAAATCGATGCCGATTGGCTATTGGGCCCCGATACGCCAACAACACCCGCACC
>CAYXFO010000414.1:0-3946 GCA_964464255.1 uncultured Pirellula sp. | reverse complement strand
CCGGCTCGAGCCGGGTGAGGAGTTGCCGTCGATCCGAGCACTTGCCGAACAGCTGCTGGTCAATCCGAACACGATCGCGCGAGCGTATCGGGAGCTTGAGGTTGCCGGGGTGGTTGAGAAGCGGCGGACGGCGGGCACCTACGTCGCGGAGACGGGTTCGCCGCTGGCCCGGAAAGAACGCTTGAAATTACTGAAGGAGCGGATCGATCAGCTTTTGGTCGAGGCGTTCCAAATGGGGTTCGAGTTGGACGAGGTTTTGAAGCTGGTGGGCCAGAGCGAGCTGGCTGCACGCAATCCGAAGAAAGGGGACTAGAAAACCATGGGTGATTCCACTTCAGTATCCTATAACCAGGCCGTTGAGATCAGGAATCTGAGCCGTACCTTTGGCAGCAAGCGAGCGCTGCATGATGTGTCGCTCCATATTCCGCGTGGCGGAGTCTTTGGCTTGATCGGTGCCAACGGTGCAGGGAAAACCACGTTGATCAAACACATCCTCGGGGCCCACTACGCCGAGACCGGTTCGGTCCGAGTATTTGGCTTCGATCCGGTGACGCATCCGGTCGAGGTCTTGAGCCGCATCGGATACATGTCTGAGGATCGGGACATTCCTCACTGGATGCGCGTTCAGGAGATCATGAATTACACGCGCAGCTTCTTCCCAAAGTGGGACGCGAGTTTTGCGGAGGAGCTGCGGGAGATGTTCGATCTCGATCCGAAGCAGCGGATTCGGACCCTGTCGCGCGGACAGACGGCTCGCGTTTGCTTGCTCCTTGCGCTCGCTCATCGCCCGGAACTGTTGGTCCTCGACGAACCCTCCTCGGGGCTCGATCCGGTGGTGCGCCGCGATATTCTGGCCGCTATTGTCCAAACGGTCGCCGATGAAGGGCGAACCGTACTCTTCTCGTCCCATTTGCTGGACGAAGTCGAACGATTGGCCGATCGTGTTGCGATCCTTCATGAAGGCCGCGTTCTTCTCGAGGGCGAACTCGACGCGATTCAGGAATCGTTTCGCCGCATCACGCTCCGATTCGAGCAGCCGTTTTCCGAAGCTCCCAGCATTCTCGGCGCGATCGAGCATCGCGGCAGTGGCCATGAGTGGACCTATGTCTGCCGAGGGGATCGAGAGCAGCTCATTCAGGCAGCGAAAACCGTGAAAGCCGAGGTGGTTCACGAGACCCCCGTCAGCTTGGACGAAATCTTCATCAGTAGCATCCATGGATCCTAGCCCTTGCTCATTCCATTCCATGCGAATTCCGCATGCAATTTCCGGAGGACTTTCTATGCAATCCGTAACTGCCGCACTGATCTGGGAATACCTGGCACGCAATCGCTGGATGCTCTTGCTGGGCCTACTGCTTTCGAGCCCCATCGCATGGGTAACGCTCCTTCCGTTCAGGGACGTCGACCTACAGAGTGTTTCCCAACGCGAAGTGATTCAAATTCTTGTGATCAACGTCCATTGTCTCGTCACCGTGATTGGCGGCTGTGTGATAGCGACGCAGGGGAGCATGTCGTCGTTCTATCTCAAGCCCATGTCGACCACAGCGATCGTCAACTTTTTTTATTGGGGAGGTGCGTTGCTGGTTGCCTGTCAGGTCGCTCTCATGCTTTGGATGTGGAAGATATTCTTCGTCAGCGATTGGCCGATCGTCGGTTCGGTGTTGTTTGCCGTCGTTTGCTGGGGCGTGTTTCAGCCGATCTTTCGCGGTTCATTAGAGTCTCTTTCGTGGGTGATTATGGCCCCTGCAGCATTCTTGATTCTCGCTATTTGGTTGTCGGCCAAACACGGTATTCCTGTGTATCAAGGCGGTATGCTCTCGCCGCAGGTCCATTATTGGGACAGCATCTCAGGGAGCGATGGCTTGATAGCGATCACGACCCTCTGTATCAGCTACGTTTTGACGTTGTGGCGGGTTGACTACGATCGCAGTGGTCGATCGCGACGGACGTGGACCGATCGCGTGCGCGACTTCTTCGCGTCCATCGATGCGCGATCCGCTTCTCGCATGAGATTGTTTCAATCGCCGGTGCATGCTCAGGCGTGGTACGACTTTCAAAGTCGGACTGCTATGATTCCATGGCCGGTCTTGAGCATCGTTCCCTGGTTTTGGCTCCTTGCGATCATCTTTGGAGCGACTTCTCAGAATCTGGGGGCCGGATTGACAGTCGCGTTGGGCGGCGTCACGGCTGCTACGGTCGTTCAAATCATCCCCGCACTTTTTCTTCCGTTTTTTTCTTTTTTGGGGCATACCATAACTCAAAAGACCACGACGGGTGAACATATCAATATCAAGAGTTCGCTTTCCCTAGGGATGAGTCCGTACCTGTTCTCTTTGCCCATGTCAGACAGGCAGCGAGCGCAAGCGATTCTTCGGTCGTCGGCTTGGGCCTGTGGTATCGCATCGGCTATTGTTCTGTTGTCCTTGGCCGTGCCCGTTGGGCTGGGTTGGGGCTTTGGAGCCGACCTGATTATGCGTAAGGATGTGGGGCCTGTGAAACTGGATGTGCTCGTTCCTTGGTTCTTGGTGGTCGTTTGTGGTGGCTCGATGCTTTTGTCGTTTGTCTTCGCCACACTCGTTTTCACATTGGATTTTCGGAAATGGAACCTCCGAGATTGGATCACCTCCCTGATTCTGGTTGCGGTGTTGATCGCATCCCTCACGCCGATCGCTCTTCCGTTGTCGATGGGACTGGGTGTGATTGCCGCTGGGTATCTGGTCTATGCAACGGTCCAAGCGGTAACGCGAGAGGACATCTCGTGGGTAGGTGCCAGTCTCGTTTGGCTGGCGGGGGTGGCATTCTTCGCAGTCTTGTTCCTCGGATCGCCAGAGGGCTTTGGGGATTATGGATTGGTGCTAGGGAGCATTCTGCTGATGCTCGCGATGTTGCCGTTCTTTACCATGGCATCCGCGATCAGGGATCTTCGAACGACATAGAGCCTATCCAAATACCATGAGCTGATTGCTCTTGAGGGGGCCGGTCAGTACAGTGAGTCGTTCTCGGGGAACGCAATCCGTACCCTTTGATTCACTTCGCCCAGGAGCGTTGTACCGATGACAAGCGATGAAATGAATAACGAGGAATCGATCGCTGCGAATGTTTCCCTACCCGCGGACCACTCAGCATTCCCTCCAGAGCACCCATCATCGACGCAGGATTCCAAGCCGCGATTGTGGACCGTTTTTTTGACGACGCTTTCCGCTACGCTTTGCTATCTGGGCATATCACTAGCCAGCCTCGTTATTGCAGTAATCGTAGTCGCCGCAATGTCGGGTGGGGACCCGAGCAAGAGATCGTCGGACGAGATGATGAACCTCGTATTTGCGCATCCGGCTTCGATCTTTTATTTGCTGATTCCTGGCCAAGTAGCTCTGCTCGGGATTGCGATCTTTGCGGCGATCCTTTCACCGACTCCGTTCGCGGCGAGATTGTCACTGAATCGTCCCACATGGCCGTGGTGGGCTACGGTTGCGGCAGTACTTACCGCACCGTTTCTCTCATTTCTTTGGTCGATGGTCATTTCCAATTTTGTTGAGCCCAACTCATTTTTGGAGCAGATGGAGGGGATGTTTCGATCAACGACCGCCAATTTCGGTTTCGGCGTGACTCTTTTATGTGTCGCGGTGATGCCCGCATTCTCTGAGGAATGGCTGTTTCGGGGTTACGTACAAACACGACTTGCTCAGCGCTGGAGTCCCTGGCTCGCGATTCTCGTAAGCAGCCTTCTCTTCGCAGTCTTTCATCTGGATCCAGTTCATGTCCTAGCCGTTTTTCCGATGGGACTTTGGTTAGGATTTATTTCCTGGCGATGCGGTTCGATCATACCGGCGATGATCGCACATACCTATAACAACTCGTTATCGCTGGTAGGTGTTGTCTATGATCAGACCGATTCGCTCGATGCAACGATGTCGTCATTTGCGAATCAAGCGACTGTCTATCTCGG
>CAYXFO010000413.1:0-3948 GCA_964464255.1 uncultured Pirellula sp. | reverse complement strand
ATTTAGGGCATGCCGGTCATCGGTACGGTATGCACCAACCACAGTCCAATCAATCCGCCAGCGATCAAGCCGATGCCAATCAACCAATAGCCCTGAACATGGTCATCCAGCAAGGTTGCAGCGATAGCAACAAACATGCCGAGCGTCCCGAGTATGTTGCCTCGCACGGCGGTCTTGGGTGAAGACATGGACTTCAAACCCAAGATGAACATGACCGAAGCGAGCAAGTATGCCAGCAGAATCAATGGAGTGAGAGCAGAGGGATTCATGGCGGGAACAATCTACTTCTTTTTGAACATGGCGAGCATGCGATGGGTCACCCAGAAGCCCCCCGCAACGTTGATCATTGCGAGAACAATGGCTGCCATCCCGAAAAAACTCCCGAAACCAATCTTTGCGAAACCGGTCGCGAGGAGTGCTCCGACGATGGTGATACCGCTGATCGCATTCGATCCACTCATCAGCGGAGTATGGAGCGTGGGTGGGACTTTATTGATGACTTCAAAACCGACGAAGATCGCAAGAATAAAGATGGTCAGGCTGCCGATCAACACAACCACTCGGTTGGAGGCCGCCGCAGGCTTGTTGTCACTCTCTGCAGCATCCGACGCTAAAGCAGATTCGCCTGCCTTGCTTGTGTCCGCAGATTCCGTCGATGTTGCCAACGGAGTCGATGTTGCCGGCGGAGTCGATGTTGCCGGCGGAATGGCGCCCGCCGGCTCTGCAGATGATTTGGTGGTTTTGTCTTGTCCACCCGCAGCATCTTGCCCCCGCGACGCAGTCGAGCATGCGAGGCAGGCAAACATGGAGAGCAGGACAAACAGGTAATGGTTGAGATACCGTGTTCCGAGCAGCGCGTAAGGCATCATAGTCGCCAGGTCTCAAAGGTTTCGTCGAACGGAGCAGGCTCTATTTAACTTGCCTTCCTAGACCGCGACAAGCGGACAAGGGCACAGAATTAGCGATCGAACAGTTTCTTGAAGGCATAAACCGTTGCCGCCCGACCGGCTCGTGCGATGGATGTCGTGAGCGGAATCTCCTTGGGGCACACCGCAACGCAGTTTTGTGCATTGCCGCAGGCCTGGATTCCACCGCTGGAGGTCAGGGCCTCCATCCGCTCTCGCTCCAGGTTTTTGCCAACGGGATGCGCATTGAACAGCATGGCTTGGGAAATCGCATGTGGCCCGACGAACTCAACCGAGTAGGCGGCCTCCTTGCGAGCAGCGAAATCCTCATCGCTCTCTCCAGGGTTGCGCTGCAGTTCGACTTTATTGAACTGCGGGCAGGCCTCCAAGCAACAACCGCAGCTCATGCATTGGCTGAGCGGGTAGTTTTGTTCTTGGTCTTCGCGAGAAATCCTGGGGCCGGCACCCATATCAAAATAGCCATCGACGGGGACCCATGCTTGGACTCGCTTGAGCGAATGAAACAGTCGCGAACGATCGATGACCAAATCGCGAACGACCGGGAACTTGGTCATGGGACGAAGTTCGATCTCGTCGGGATTGTCTTCGAGCAAACGATCCACGATCGCACTGCAGCTCTGTCGGACTCGTCCGTTGATCACCATCGTGCAGGATCCGCAGACCTCTTCGAGGCAACCGCAATCCCAAGCGACGGGTGCCACTTCCTTTCCATCGCTGGTACGAGCCTGGGCTGCAATTTTCTGGAGAACGCTGATGACGTTCATGTCCGGCTCATAATCGACTTGATGTCGTTCCCAGTAGGGAGGGAGTCCGGGGCCATCTTGACGCAGGACACGCACGTTGACTTTGGATGGCCGTCGCTTGGCTGTGGCTTCTGGTCCGGCTGCAATCATGGGATGCCTTTCAAATGCCTAGTAATTTATTGGATGGGATGTTTTGAGTGGTGAGTTGACCGATCCGCGAGAGATCAGTGAGATCCAGCCCCGACAAGATTCTTGTCCGAGGCCTGCTGCGGCTTGGATTCGGTGCGTTCCTTCCAAACCTGTTCGATGACTTCGGCTCCGACGAGTCCATAGAGACGTGGTCTCGGGGTCAGGAGACGCGTATCGATGTCTTCGTAGGTCAGTTCGGGGGCTTCACCTTTCCAGGAGCAGACCGAAGTCTTCAAAAACTTCTTGGTGTTTTCATCGAACGCATCGCACCACTGCTCCGCTTCGTGCCGACGTGCGGCGGGTTCCGTGGACGTCAAGCTGGGCATCGAGAAATCGGGTTTGAAGTGAGCACCTCGACTCTCGTCCCGGGTCAATGCACCTTGGAGGATGCATTCAGCGACTGGGAACATGTCTTGCAAAGCTTTGGTGAAGATGACGTTTTGGTTGGTCCATGTCCCGGTATCTGCCAGCGTGCATCGCTTGGCTCGCTGAGCCATTTCCGAAACCTTGGCGAGCGCATCGGTCAACTGGTTGTTGTACCTGACCACCGTGGCGGTGCGGGTCATAATGTCCCCTAACTCTTGGTGGAGCAGGTACGGGTTCTCACCCCGCGTACCGCTTTGCGAAAGGAGTTGCTTGTGGCGAGCGTCTTGGACTGCGACAGCTTTCTCGAACAAACTCTTAGGCAGATCGGCTGCCGCCTTGTTCGCTTGCATCCAATTGACGATCCCCGGGCCGACGAAGAGTCCGCTGAAGATGCAACTGAGCAGGGAGTTAGCGCCCAGGCGATTAGCGCCATGGTATTGATAATCGCATTCGCCGATCGCATAGAGTCCCGGGACGTTGGTGGACTGGTTGCGAGGCGAGCCTGGCAACAATCCTCCTTCGCCATTCGCCTCGTAATCGACCCACAGGCCACCCATGCTGTAGTGAACGGCTGGGAAGATCTTCATCGGTTCATCGCGAGGATCCACACCTTGGAACTTCTCGTAGATTTCGAGGATGCCGCCGAGCTTGCGATCGAGTTCAGCTCTTGGGATATGAGTGAGATCCAAGTAAACGCACATGCGTGTTGGATCGACCGAGAGACCCTCGTTGACACAGATATTGAAAATCTCGCGAGTGGCGATATCGCGAGGGACCAAGTTCCCATACTTGGGGAACCGTTCTTCGAGGAAGTAATAACGCTCTGACTCTGGAATATCCTTGGGCGGTCGTGAGTCGTTCGGTTTGCGAGGCACCCACACTCGGCCCCCTTCACCGCGAGCCGACTCGCTCATCAAACGTAGTTTGTCCGCTCCAGGGATCGCAGTGGGGTGGACTTGAATGAACTCGCCGTTGGCGTAGTTCGCACCTGCTTGGAAACAGCGGCTCGCCGCGCTTCCGGTGCAGAAGACCGACATGGTCGATCGGCCGTAGAGAAGACCGCAACCCCCGGTCGCGACGACTACGGCATCGGCGGGGAATGATCGAATCTCCATACTGACCATATCTTGAGCAACCGCGCCAACGCATCGCCCCGTGTCGTCCAATACAGGACCCAAGAAATCCCAAAACTCATACTTCTTCACCAAACCTGCCGCTTCATGGCGTCGAACCTGTTCGTCGAGTGCATAAAGAAGTTGTTGGCCGGTCGTGGCCCCTGCGAATGCCGTGCGTTTGTAGAGCGTTCCGCCGAATCGACGTCGATCGATGAAACCTTCCGGAGTTCTGTTGAACGTTACTCCCAAGCGGTCCATCAAGTCGATGACTTTGGGAGCCCAATAGGCCATTTCCTTGACCGGCGGTTGATTTTGGAGAAAGTCACCGCCGTAGATCGTGTCGTCGAAGTGCTTCCATTCGTTATCACCCTGTTGGCGAGTGAGATCATTGACGCTGTTGATTCCTCCTTGGGCGCAGACACTGTGCGATCGTTTGACGGGGGTCAGGCTGACCAAATCCACGGGGATTCCCAGTTCTGCCAACTTCATCGTCGCCGACAGACCTGCGAGTCCACCACCGACGACCAAAACGCGATTCTTTGCCATGACTTGTTCCGTAGTTGTGACGTTAATCTCGTGAGTGACTTGATGCTGGCTACTGACCGCCGT
>CAYXFO010000412.1:0-3959 GCA_964464255.1 uncultured Pirellula sp. | reverse complement strand
GGCCTGCAGCATCGCTTTGAAGATGGGGGACTTCGGATTCAGGGAGTCGATGCTGGTGGTTGTTGTCAGGAGTGCCGTATCTCGAAATACTCCCGGATTCTGGCGTATCAGGGAATTACCCAATTCAATGAGGCTTGATGGCAATCGAATCAGATTTCGGGCGATCCATTGCGTGTAATCGTTGGCATATTCGCTACCGCGATGGGGTGTTCCGATGGTGATCACTCGCTGGATCGATGGATTGGGATGGAAGAATAGTGCTGCTGCGAGCTTTTGTTTGTCCTCGTCATTTCCTTTTACTTCCTCGAACGGTTGCTCGCTGAGGATACTCCAAAATTCATTGCCGCTCTCAATCGTTTGCATGCGAGAAACGAGTCCGCCCATCGAGTGCCCAACCAAAACCATCTGATCCAATACTCGATGTTGGAATTGCGGATCGAGATCGCGGCGCATCGTCTGCAGATCGGATCTCAGTTGCGTTGCGCTTACCCAGAAAGGTTGGCCGGTTGGATATTGATAAAACCAGAACTGATAATTCTTGCGCAACTCGCGGAATGATCGAAGGTCGTTGAACATGGGCATCCAGGTGAGCGGACTCGACCAGAGTCCGTGCACCATCACGACTGGAATGCGGTTGGGATCAAAGGGCTCCAACATGTAGATGCCGCGATATTTTTGGGTCTTATTGGCATCGCGGAGACCGACTGTGCTATCGGTCTGTTCTCGGAACTTGGGATTGTCAAGGAAATAGGCCAGCGGAGTGCTAAGGTCCGCTTGAAGGGGAACGAGTCGTGAATTGAGTTCGATATCGGTCGATGCGAGCGGATCATGCAATTCCAAAACGCATGGATGGCGATGATGCAAATCGCGCGAGGCGTGCAGGTGCGGACTGGTGACTCGCAGAATCGCAGTCACCGGGAATGAAAGCCCTTCAGGATAGTACTTCTCCCCGGGTTCGTCAGGTGAGTGGCGATGGCGAAGCGCGATCATCGGAACGCCAACGCCGTAGGTTACGTTGCTCGCATCGATCCCTTTGACCTGGAAGTCGCTGCTGAATTTCAGTTTCCCGAAATCAGCATTTGCCCACGGGCCGCGGTTGACGACCTGTACATCGTAATTGGAATCGGAGGTGCTGACTCGGTAGGTGTTGCCAGGCGTCAGTGGTCCCTCGCGGTGCACGAGTCTCAGCATCGCTTCCAAGGATGTGTTGTAGAGGTCGCATGCTCCGCGAAACTGCGGATCGTAGGGATTGCGTGAGCTGTCCAGTTCGGGGCAGAACAAATAGAGGTAGGCGTTACTGACCGCGACGGTGTACATGTCGAGGGAAGCACCGTATTGCCCATCGGTTTCGAGTCGCTTGCCAACGATGTACGACAACTCGGAAATCGCGTAGACCTTTTCCGCCCCCTTCTCTTCGAAGGTCAACTCTTGCAGTTTATCGAGTGCTACTTCGGGAGAGTTCTTGAAAACATCGAGAAGGTCGTAATGTCGCAGGAGCGAGGTCGTTCGGCCTGTCGGCTGAGGACCGTTTCGATTCATCAAATTCAATGCGTCGGTCAAGGGATTGGCTGGGTTGCGACGCTCGGTCACATAGCGTTGACTGGCGCAGCCTATTTGTAGCCACAGAACAACACTCGCCCCTAGGCAGACAATCCACCATCTTCGAAACCTGCATTGGTTTCGAAGTGAGGCTGGCGACTTCGCAGTCTCGATGATTCTGTGCCGACCTGTTGTTGGCATACGCTCCTTGCACTACCCCTCCCCATTCGAGGCGCGAGAACCTTGGGGGCATACCAGGTGAAGGCCTGTGGGGGCAATGGCGCCCGGCTAAGGGAGAGAAGCCAGGGGGGTTGCACAAGGAGATACTTTTTCGGCGACGGCGATTTTCGCGGGAGCGTAACGGCGAATATCCCAAGAAAGGTTTGCTGGGAGCCATTGCTCGTCGGTTTCTACTTCCATCTCCAGGGCGACCAAGGATCCGGTGGGGCATGCGGCGAGCCACATTGCGATCCCGTTTCGTAATTCCTCGCCATCGGATTCCCACATGCGATAGGGGGGGCAAACGAACAAAAGCCACGGGGAATCGTAGTAAGCAGACCAAGCGGGACTGCCCAAACCGCCATCGCGTGTCCAGCGAAGGACATCGGAGGGGAGGATCGAGACGCGGTCTTGCAGGCCCAGCTCTTTGGCAAAACGGGAGATATCTGTGGCGCGAGCCCTCAGGATTTCCCAAATGACGGCATGTTTCGCGCCTCGAGAAATGGCCTCGAAGGCCAAAATCCCCGATCCGCCGAATAAATCGAACGCGTATGTGTCCGGAAACGTACCACCGAGTAGATTCATGACCGCTTCCCTGGTCCGATCCTTCATCGGTCGAGTTCGCAGGTCGCACTGGAGTTGAATCTTTCGAGATCGCAGGTCCCCAGCGATAATTCGAAGGGCAATGGTCTCGGATTTTGGAGTCCGCGGCATATTAGGGGTTGGTCCTTTTCATGAGTGAATCCGCAATCCGCTGTTCTATGAAACCACGCAACTCTTCCGTCCAGTATTTCCTGTGCGGTGCAATCTGTCTATGTGCGCTGCTCACAACGAGCGTTTTGGGGCAGGAAAACAACTCAGCCAATGCGACTGCTCCTCCCAAGAAATCGCTAACGCCCGAGGAACGCCACGAGCGATCGCTTGCCAAACAAGCAAAGGAAAACGAGGCGAAAAGAACGCGCCTCCAGACTTTTGGCGTGATTCCCGAGGATGATCAATCCCCGTTGGCACAAGCGTACCGTAAAGCCATGCAGGACTTTCGCGTTTCGACATCGGAATTTGCTGAAATCCACTCGCGGATGCAGTACCGACTCGACAAAAATGTCGATGACTCTCAGCGATATCGATGGCTCGAGAAACTCAGTAGCAATTACTCAAAGCTTGTTGCCTTTCGCAATGCAGCCTCCGATTTGGTTCTCAGCGACCCTGCTCGCTACGAAACGGTAGCCCTAATGCTGCGAGATATGTTGATTACCGAAGTGCCTGCAGATCGAAGCGACCATTGGGCACGCGGGGCTCGGGCGGTGCTCTGTTGCGAACAACTCATCACGGACGACGTCCTGCTCCATGCTGGATACGCAGGCTTTATCGAAGCCGATTGGGACTTAGCGACCACTGCTTGGGCCAAGCTCGCCGAGAGGGGGAAACTTCCAGAGGTCGAACAACAGATGCTAAAGACCATTCCTGAGATGCAAGCCCATTGGGAACAAGAGCTCGAACGGCGCAAAGAGGATGAAGGGAAAAACAATCCGCGCGTCGAGTTTCTGACTTCGAAAGGAGCCATCGAAATTGAACTCTTTGAGGATGATGCACCTGAGAGCGTAGCCAGCTTTATTTATCTGGTTGAAAATGGATATTACAATCGTAAGTTGTTTTATTTGGTGCGCAGGCACTTCATCACGCAGACCGGGTGCGAGAAGGGGGATGGCAAGGGAACGGCGGGATACACGATCCGATTCGAAGGGGATGCTCCCACGTTTCGTCGCCATTTTCGGGGCTCATTGGCAATCCCGCTGGGGATTGATGCCGACACTCAGGACGTGAATCCCAAGAGCGGGGGCGCACAGTTTTACATCGCCTTCTCTCCGCTACCAATCTTTGATGGCAAACACACCGTATTCGGAAGGGTCGTCAAAAATATAGAGTTTCTCGGGTTGCTTAAGGAAGTCAATTTGACCGACGAAGAGCAGCGCAAGGATCCTCATTTGCATCCGGACCGCATCATATCGGCCAAAGTCCTTAGAAAGCGGGACCACGATTATCGACCAACGCCTCTTATGGGAAAGTTGCCAAACTGACCTTCGGCTTGACCGTTCCGATTTTTTGAGATATTCTCGCCCCTCCCTTCGGGTATGGAAACCTGCAATTGCGGATGTGGCGGAATTGGCAGACGCGCTAGACTCAGGATCTAGTGGCCTAAT
>CAYXFO010000411.1:0-3985 GCA_964464255.1 uncultured Pirellula sp. | reverse complement strand
CAGTCGGGATCACCGCATCGGCTTCTGATGCGGATGCGACCAATAACACGATCACTTACTCGCTTGATGATTCGGCAGGAGGTCGCTTCGCGATCAACAACTCCACTGGTGTGGTGACCGTTGCCAATAGTACTCTGCTCGACTTCGAATCTGCCACGAGTCATGCGATTACCGTGCGGGCCACCTCGAGCGACGGTAGCTTCTCGACCGCGAACTACACCATCAGCCTGACCGATGTCGATGAATTCGATGTCGGAGCGATCAGCGATACCAATGCGGCGGCCAACAGTCTTGCTGAGAATTCTGCCAACGGAACCGCAGTCGGCATCACCGCATCGGCCTCGGATGCTGACGGCAGCAACAATACGATTACCTACTCGTTGGATAACACAGCAGGCGGGCGATTTACCATCAATAGCTCGACGGGTGTGGTGACCGTCGCCAATAGTTCCCTTCTAGATTTCGAATCAGCCACCAGCCATACGATCACTGTTCGGGCTAGCTCAAGCGACACGAGTTTCTCGACGGCCACGTTTACAATTAGTTTGACCGATATCGATGAATTCGACGTCGGTGCGATCAGCGACATTAACCCAGCAAGTGATCGACTCGCTGAAAATTCTTCGAATGGTACAGGCGTTGGGATCACGGCACGAGCTGTGGATGCTGACGGTACCAACAACACGATCGTTTATACACTCATCGAGAATGCGGGTGGCCGGTTCGCAATCGACTCGAACTCCGGCGCGATCACCCTTGCCAACGGGAGTTTGCTGAATTACGAAAATGCCATCAGCCACATCGTCACCGTCCACGCCACCTCAGCCGACGGCAGCTTTACCGCGCAATCGTTCACAATTGATATCGATGATGCGGGCGATGTCTCCGAGATCACCGACGCGGATCCCTCACCTAATCGATTGGCAGAGAATTCCGCTAATGGGACAGTGGTCGGTGTAACGGCATCGGCAGTAGACCTGGACGACAGCAACGGACTGGTTACTTACTTGTTGGTCGACGATGCGCAGGGACGTTTTGTAATCGACTCGAGCACAGGAGTTGTTCGTGTTGCAAATAGTATGCTTCTTAATTACGAGGTCGCCGTCAGCCACTCCATCACCGTACGCGCACAGGTTAACGATCGAAGCTATTCGCTCTCAACGTTCAACATCGAGCTTAACGATCTAGATGAGTTCGACGTCACGGTTCCGACCGATACCAATCCGGCCTCCAATAATATCGACGAAAATCTCGTGATCGGAACAACGGTAGGTATCACCGCCAATGCATTCGATCTCGATGCGACGACCAGCACGATTACTTACTCGCTGAGCAGCAATCCGGACGGTCTGTTCCAGATCGATCCTAACACCGGGGTGGTCACCACCGCGGCGGCGATCAATCGCGAGATCGTCGGCGCAAGTCGCAACATCACCGTCCAAGCCTCCAGCACCGATGGTTCGACGGCTTCGCAATCCTTCACCATCACGATCAACGATCTCGATGAGTTCGATGTCACGGTTCCAACGGACGTTGATGTGACACCTAACAATGTTGACGAAAACGTCGCGATCGGGACGACGGTGGGTATTACCGCCAACGCCTTCGATCTTGATGCCACCACCAGCACCATCACTTATTCGTTAACAAGCAATCCAGAAGGTTTGTTCCAGATCGATCCCAACACGGGGGTCGTCACCACCGCGGCAGCGATCGACCGTGAGACTGCCGGCGCGATTCGCAACATCACCGTCCAAGCCTCCAGCACCGATGGTTCGACGGCTTCGCAATCCTTCACCATCGCGATCAACGATGTTGATGAGTTTGATGTCACCTCGATTACGGATGATGACATCGCACCGCAGTCCGTTTTGGAGAACTCACCTTTTGGCACCCGGGTTGGAATAACGGTCCATGCGTTTGACGGGGATGCAACCAATAGTGCGACTACCTATTCGCTAGACGACAACGCTGGGGGACGTTTCGCGATCGATGCGGTGTCTGGCGTTGTTACGGTTGCCGATAGTGGAGGGTTAGATTTTGAAGCTCAAAACAGCCACTCGATTGTTGTGCGAGCAACCAGCGGTGATGGTTCGATATCGACAGCATCATTCACTGTCAACGTCGTAGGGGTGAATG
The DNA here is from genome assembly GCA_964464255.1 of uncultured Pirellula sp. Lineage (GTDB taxonomy): Bacteria > Planctomycetota > Planctomycetia > Pirellulales > Pirellulaceae > JBKCUI01. The sequence goes on along the minus strand of CAYXFO010000411.1, from coordinate 1,846 downwards.
AACGACCGATCGCGATTGGCGAGCAGTATCGAGCCGACTTCGTGAATCCACTCACGGTGCGTCTGGCAGAAATGTTGGCCAACGATACCGATCCCGAGAATGATTCCTTGCAGATCCGGATTCTCGCCTTCCCATCGCGCGGTAGTATTTCGTCGCTGGGGAACGGTGTCTTTGTTTATCAGCCGGAATCCAATTTCGTCGGGACCGTGACAATTCTGTACACCGTCTCGGATGGATTGTTGGAATCACTTCCGCAATCCGCTCAAATTGTGATCGAGCGACCTCCCGCGGTCATTGTTGGTCCACCTGTGGATCGCGAAATACCGAAGGTAGTCTCCGTCGAACAGCCTGCGGCTCCGGCAAGCGTTCAGCCTGTAGTTGCTCCGAACGAACTTGTACCTATCAATCGACAAGTGTCAACGATCATCCTGGATCAATCGAGGGAGGGGACACCTGTTGCGTGGGGAGAGCCGACGGCGATGGATTTTATCGAGAGATCAGCATCCGATTTAGATGTGTTCACGAAAACGATAACGGTCGGGATCGATTTGGATCTTTCATGGCAACGTGGAAATTTTTCCGTCGAAACTTCGTCGATACAACGTCTGCAGTTAGAGATTATTGTCCCGGAGTTGATCGAGCATGGTCAGCATTCGTTCAAGCGCTTTGTGCTACCCGAGGAGCGCCAGTTCCTCGAGAGCCAAAAGAAAGACTACTTCGTCAAGACAGCTGCGCCGATTGTTGTTGGTACGGCGATCGGTGCTGGGATCTCTCTGCATGTGCTGATGACGGCCCACTTCGGCAGTTCGCTTCTCTCGCAATCAGGAGTCTTCATGCCCCTCGATCCGTTGACGATTCTCGAGGGTTCGGCCAAGGTCAAGAAGTCCAAGGAGCAACTGGAACTCCTCTTTGAAGGGGCTACGGTCAAGAGGAACTTGTCGCGGTAATCGCATGCTTTGCTAACGAGAGATCATACGGTCGAGTGGCAACCGCGGCTCATCCCGCAGAATCGTCACCAACCGAAGAATTTTTCCAGATAAGACAATCTCTCGGAACGTTCACGGGACGATTGACGCGGCATCCCTCCTATCCCGTAGTATCCTTCCAGGCGACTGCAGAAGTAGCGGCACCACCGTCGAATGCCTGCCGCGACGTTTCCTGATATACCCCGAAAACATCGGCTGACCGATCATGCCCCTGCTTGGTTCCCTCCAGCGACAATTGTCCGTGCTCCGGCAGGGCTTTCGTCGGCTGTTTGCTCAGGAGGCAACCCCCGCGCCGCGCGAACTCGATCTGCGATTTCTCGAGGATCGCATTTTGTACAGCGCTACGCCGCTGGCGGCGGAGCTGTTGGCCGCGCAAAGCGCCGAAATGGCGGCTCAGGACGGATTCGCAGACGCAACAGGCTCCATGTCTCTGGACCCCAACGCAGGGAGTGTCGAGTCGACATTCGACGGCACCAGCGGGCCGTTGACTTCGGTGCAGCAGATCGAAATGGACCTGCGAGATCTCGACACGCTCCTGGCGCAACTGCACGCGTTCGATGCACAACCAGCCCCGGAGAGTGATGCGATATCGGTTGACGCGTCGCCTATGGCCGATTCCTCGGATGCATTGGTTGCGAGCAATCACGATGATGCCGATGCAGAGAGCGTGACGGTCGATTCGCCATCTTCAAGTCGATCGCAGGAATTGCTGGTTATCGATACGTCACTGCCCGACTATGAGCAGTTGATCTCCAGCTGGAGGCTTGATCAGGATAGCAATAGCGCGTTCTCGGTGCTGTTGGTTGATCGTTCGGTCGATGGAGTGCAGTTTGTCGGCGAATATCTCGCTGCATCCGATG
>CAYXFO010000410.1:0-4005 GCA_964464255.1 uncultured Pirellula sp. | reverse complement strand
AGAGCTTGCTCAGCACGCAGTGATCCCAAAGGTTCACCGAACAGCGCGCTGGTGACGATGCTGCGGCGTAATGTTCGTTCCAGATTTTGGTGAGGTGAGGAGGATCCGTGTTCAAAAAGGACCTGATTCTCCACACGATCCATTACCCCAGAACTGCAGGAACGAGAAAGCACTCGCCGTCATGCGAAGGAGCGTTGCGAAGCGCCTCGTCGCGGGGAAGGGATGGCTGCACCCGATCGGGTGCCAAAACATTCTGGAGGTCAAACGCATGAACCATCGGCTCGATCCCGTCGGTGGGAACCTCAGCCAACTGATCCACCAAACTCACGATCTTCGATAGTTCCTGAGAGAGGCCCTGCAAATCATCCTCGGAAACCTTCAACCTTGCCAATCGAGCGAGTCGTCGAATTTCATTGGGGTTGAGCACAGCAGAGGACTCCGCGCACCGATGCGATCCATCGACGAGACGCCAGGAAGCTACGATGGCAACGAGAACGGCTTGTTGCGAACCGCTTTGCGAATGCGACCGCTGCGGATGCACTGCGTGCAGACGCGCTGAGTGCGGATTTCACCGCTCGGAAGAGCGACCTTGATGGTCTGCAGGTTGGGCATGAATCGGCGACGGGTGATCCCGGTGATCTTGGTACCGACACCCCCCAGGTATTTCGCCTTACCGCGGGTTTCCACCATGTTGCCAACCTGGGGAGACTTGCCGCAAATTTCACACGACCTAGACATGACCAAACCCGCCACACTCAAAAACAAAGCAAACTTTCAAAACGATTCCTGGGTTTTCCAGGGGAAGGAAGTATATCGAGAGTGTGGAGAGAATCAACGTCAAATTTGTTGGGTGTTGCCCCTCCTCATTCGGATTGCCCGATCCGCCGCCGACAAGTAAACTCCGTATCGGAGCGTGCTTAAACGTACTGTCGACAAAGACTTGCGAATTCACAGCCAACCCCGCGGACCCATGAGCACTCAGAAAATTACCCGGGAATTCACAAGTGTCGTCGAGGCCGCTGGCAATCTCGCTGTGGCTATCGAGGCCGACGCGATCCTGTTTCTGCTGGACGGAGCGACCGATTGGGAGCGGCTCCGGGAGCTGATCCCGGCCGACGTCCAACGTGTCTTGGTAGCCGCCGATCGGGAGGAGGATCTCGAGGCTGCCACCGGTTTCGGCCTTCTTCCGCTGGTCCTCAACAAGGAAGACGCGCCGCTCCTCGAACGGCTGCAGCACGCGCTCCTCGAAGCAGTCGCCGACGAACTGCTGGCCAGCACTTGCGATGTCGTCGCCGTCTACTGCGGCTTCGAAGCATCCCGCATCGATTCGATTTCGATCATCAAACTCGATGAACGGATGCGACGCTTCACCAGCCGCGACCTGCAGCGACTCGAAACCGCCGTTCCTCTCAACAACCTCAAGACCGTCATCGATCTTGCTGTTCAAATCGGTCGAGAAGGACGCGAAGGGAAAAAAGTTGGCACTCTCTTTATCGTCGGCGATACACGCAAGGTCATGACCCACTGCAAAGACAGTGGCTTCGATCCCCTGAAAGGCTACAGCCGCAAGCACCGCGATCTGCATGACGCACGTGTCCGCGAAGACATCAAAGAGATTGCGCAAATGGACGGCGCGTTCATCGTTTCTCCCGATGGCATCGTAGAGCGATCGCGGCAGATCATCGAGGTACTTCATGAAAACCTGCAACTCTCCAAAGGTCTCGGTTCGCGGCACTGGGCAGCCGCCGCAATCACCCAGCGCACCAAAGCCATCGCGATTGTTGTCAGCCAATCGAGCGGGACGGTTCGCGTCTATCAAAACGGTATGTTGGTTCTGCGCATCGAACCGATGGACCACGCCGTGAAGTGGCAGGAATTCAATTACGAACCACCGCCCAATGAAGCCTCCGACTGATCCGCAACATCCATTTGCAAAGCATCCGTTCGTAGCCGTGGTTACCGGATCGAGCAGTGGCATCGGCCAAGCGATCGCGGCCGAGTTCGCCACCCGCGGCGCGTGCGTTTTGATCCACGCTCGCAGCAACCTTGCAGGCATCCAGCAAACGGTCCAGCGCGTCCGATCCCTCAACGCTGACTCTACTGACGGTGCTAAACCATCCCACGATGTCCGTTGCATCGTTGCCGATCTGACCGACGCGATTGCGATCGATTCGATGGTGCGTGCGGCCTTTGAATGGAAAGGCTACGTCAACGTATGGGTCCATGCCGCCGGGGCCGATGTGCTCACGGGCTCTCAAGCCTCGCTTCCATTCGAAGCCAAACTGAAAACGTTATGGGAAACCGATGTGCGAGGGACCATGCTGACCAGCCGGCGCGTATCGCAGCAGATGATTGCTCGCGGCGTCCCCCACTCACTCCTTCCTTCTATGGTTCACATCGGTTGGGATCAAGCCGAACATGGTATGGAAGGAGACAGCGGCCAATTCTTCTGCGCCATCAAGGCAGCGGTTGCCGCATTCTCCAAAAGCCTCGCTAAAAGCGTAGCCCCTAAGATCCGCGTCAACTGCGTTGCACCCGGGTGGATCCAAACCGATTGGGGCATGGAAACCTCCGAGGAGTGGAACCTCAGAGCAGAAGGGGAATCGCTGCTGAGACGATGGGGAAACCCCAGCGATGTCGCCCGCACAGTTGCTTCTATCAGCATGGGTGATGGAGAGTTCATCAACGCGCAAACGATTGCTGTCAACGGCGGTTGGTGCGGGCTCGATCACCATGTTCGTAGCCGCACCACGCGCGATCCTCGCCCGTGATATCCAGGGTTCGCCTCAGCGATCCGTCATTTCATCGGAATCGAGTCAAGATCGCTGAACAACGGCCCGGAAACTCGGTATACTTCGACTTCGATCGCTGACATCCTCCCCAGCTTTCTCGTTGCTGTTTCCGTCCCTCCTGATTCTCTCGATCGACGATTCTTTTTATGCCATCGATCCGACGACTTCTCGCTGCAAACCGGAGCGAGATTGCCATCCGTATTTTTCGAAGTGCCCACGAACTTGCGATCCGCACCGTCGCGATCTATTCCCATGAGGATCGATTCGCGCTGCACCGGTTCAAAGCGGATGAAGCCTATCCGATCGGCAAACCGGGCGAGCCGATCCGCTCCTACCTAGATATTCCGAGCATCGTGCAGCTTTGCCTAGAGAACCAAATCGATGCGGTCCATCCGGGCTATGGCTTTCTGTCAGAGAACGCCGAGTTCGCACGGGCCCTTCGCGCCAATGGCATCATGTTCATCGGGCCGAGTGTCGAAGCGCTCGAGCTGTTGGGTGACAAGGTCGCGGCTCGCGAGATTGCCAAGAAGGTCGGTGTCCCTGTCCTCGAGGGATCTTCGGCTGCAGTTCGCAATCTCGACGATGCCATCGCCATGGGGCGATCGATGGGTTATCCGGTCATGCTCAAAGCCTCCAAAGGGGGCGGTGGGCGCGGCATGCGCGTGGTCGAATCGGAAGATCAACTGGCATCGAATCTCGAACAAGCCCAACGCGAAGCCAAGAATGCGTTTGGCAGCGACGAAGTCTTTCTAGAAAAATTGGTCGGCCGCGCTCGCCACTTGGAAGTTCAAATACTCGGCGATCAACATGGCAACATCATCCATCTGCACGAACGGGACTGCTCGGTGCAGCGCCGTCATCAGAAGGTGGTGGAACTCGCCCCCGCGCCGAATCTACCCAAATCGGTGGCGAGCCAGTTGCATGAAGCCGCACTCGCGATCGCTCGCGAAGTGGGTTATTACTGCGCTGGGACGGTCGAGTTCCTGCTCGATACCGAGACCAAGAATTTTTACTTCATCGAAGTCAATCCTCGCATTCAAGTCGAACACACGGTCACCGAAGAAGTCACCGGCATCGACTTGATCCGCTCGCAGATTCTCGTTTCCTGCGGCGAACGATTGGGGGATGAATCGCAGGGTTTGCCCGCTCAGGAAGACGTACATGTTGTCGGCAGCGCAATCCAATGCCGTGTGACTACCGAAGACCCAAGCAA
>CAYXFO010000409.1:0-4016 GCA_964464255.1 uncultured Pirellula sp. | reverse complement strand
CTGCTCAGGTATTACTGCGATCCGGAGTATCCTCGGCAATTGATCAGTGACCCCAATAAGATGAAAGCCTTTACCAATGTCATCAGCATGGAGGAATTTAAGAGCAACGCAAACGATCTAGTTCTCTACCATGCCAAGGATCGAAACCGCTATCCTCCGCCCGAATACCCAGACACCATCGGTTTTTTGCCTCCTCGGTTTGGATACATGCTGTTGGTATTCGATAAGTCCGGGGACAATCCCAAGGTGGTGGACATCGTCAACGTGCTGGGCCAAGTTCCGTTGAGCCAAATGGCTGGCGTCCTTTATCTTCTCGACTGGCGTATCATGAGGCTCGGCAAGGAGCCGGAGTTCGCAATCAAGCAGCGAAAAAACGAGGCGACGCAGTTGGTAGGAAGTCGTTTTCGATCTATGGTACAGTCCCAAAATCTCCGGGTTCGGGTCTGACTGCAGTGGACATTCCGGCGCCCAAGCTTTGGTTTCTACCCCCAGAAGGAAAGTATGCTGAAACGACTTTTAACTGGGAACCCAAAGAAGTTGCCCGATGGTTGACCGAGCAGTCTCCAAGCCGCACCACGCAACTTGTGAAGTTGGCTAGCTCTCTCGATCAATCGTCCCCCGAGGCGACTGGGCTCTTCGCGGAATTTAAAAAGTTGTACCCAGGGGACCCCGGTGCAGATCTCGCCGTGATCTCCTTCGCGATGACATCGGTCGAACCGAGAATGCCCGAGTCTCTCTTGAGCGTGATCGATCAATCGGCCGAGTCCCTTTTCAAAACCTTCAATGATCCTTTCATGCTCTATGTTCGCGGATTGGTTCAGCAAGCCAAGGGGGATCAAGCAGCATCGGCGAGGTTCATGCAACAAGCCAATCAAGCTGGCTTCGTCTCGATGCGAATGCTCAGGCAACCGTTCGAGCAAGCCGTCCAAAGCGGCGATAAAGATGCAACACTAGCGACCTTGAAACAGATTGGCCTTTATTGGTCAACCACGGCTGTGTTGGACAAATCATCCAATGTCGAGGGACAATTCAGCCAACTCTGGGAGACAGCAAAGGAGATTGCACAGGCTGACAAGGACCGTGCAATACAAGAGAAAAACGTTGATGCGTTTGCTAATTTCAATTCGGGTAACAATTCCGAATCCTCCCGTTTTGGAAGAGCCATGCCCCCTGGATTGCAGGCGGGGCGATTCGGATCCGGTAGCGATCCAAGTATCGCCCCCCCAGATCCCTCTGCCGGTCCTCCGCTGGAGTCTGGCTTTCCCGGCCCACAAGGTCCTATTGGCCCCAGCGGCCCCGGTGGCCCCAGCGTTCCCGGTATCCCACCGCCTGGACCTAGCTTTCCAGGCGGCTTTCCTCCACCTTCGGAACCTTCGTCCGCAAATGTCCGGTTTGTTCTTGAGTCGAAGTCGACGCTGGATGCTAATGCGGTTCTTGAAAAGCTCAAGGAGAAACTGAAGGTGGGGAATCACCAGATGTCTTATTCCGGCAACAAAGCCACCATCACACTTGGGTACGCCGGTCCATTCGAGGATGCCATCAAGGCGGTGGACTTCGGCAAAGTCACCAAAAAGGATCAAGCGACCCGCACCATCGATGTTGAATTCCCGTAGTCGCTTTTGGGTTGGCTCTTTGCCACGGAGCGAACCCGTTTTGATTTAGGGTGTCTTTTGCATACGCTGTATGTCTGCAAAGAGGGGATTTAGCCATGGGCGCGACGCGAGGCGACTTTATCAAATACCCAAGAACACCGCATTTATTCGGCTCTAAAGGAACCGAAGATGACAAACATCTGTCCGAGCGGGAGTCCGTCGCGTTCATTGCGAACGATTCGCTGATCGTTGAGGAAAAAATCGACGGAACCAACGTCGGAATCCACTTCACTGAGGACGAGCAACTCATCCTGCAGTGCCGCGGGCACTTGATCACGGAAGGGATGCATCCGCAGTATGACCTCTTCAAACAATGGAGCCAAGTTCGACGGAACCTGCTGTATGATCGCCTGCAAGATCGCTATATCCTTTTCGGCGAATGGCTGTACGCGAAACACACCGTTCATTACCGTGGACTAAGTCACTACTTCTTCGAATTCGATATCTACGATAAAGCAACGCAGAAATTTCTGATCCTCGAAGAACGCATGAAACTCCTCGATGGTTCCGGCATTCAAACGGTGCCTGTTCTGCATCGAGGAGAAATATCACGCAGGAACCTCGAGAACCTCATTGGACCTTCCCTGTTCGATAGCGTCTTCGATAATCCACGCACTGGCCAAACCGACAACCTCATGGAAGGGCTTTACCTTCGAATTGAAGATGCCGAGCGTGTCATAGGTAGGGCCAAGATGGTGCGACCGGAGTTCGTCGAAAAAATTACCCAGAGCACCCATTGGCAGCAGCAAATCATGGTTCCAAATCAGCTTTGCAAGAGCGTGGATATATGGACCTAGGAACCCAACCGTTAACGTGATTCGATGAACTGGGAAACACTCAAGACGCAATCGATCGATCAAGTCGTCGACTGGGCTTCGAAACAGGCTTGGTGCGATGCCATGTCGCGGTGCGCGCAGGATTCCCATTGGCATGCCGAAGGGGATGTATGGACACATACGCAACGAGTTCTGAGCCAATTGGAGATGCTTGCGGACTGGGGTTACTTGAGTGACCTAGATCGCACGAAATTAGTTTTCACCGCCCTCTTTCATGACGTCGCAAAACCTATTACCACTGAAGTGGATCCCGAAACCGGACGCGTTCGATCTCCCAAACATGCTGTCAAAGGCGAGCAGATGGCGCGTTCGATCCTTCGTGGTTTGGAATGTGATCTGGAAACGCGTGAGTCGATTTGCCGAATGGTGCGGTATCACGGCAGGCCTGCCTTTCTCCTGGAACGCTCAGACCCGGTCCAAGAAGTGGTTCGATTGTCATGGCTCGTCGATAATCGCCTGCTCTACCTTTTCGCGCTTGCGGATACCCGCGGCCGAGATACCGAATCGATGGACCGACCAGAGGAGAATCTGCACTGCTGGAAACTGCTTGCAGAGGAATACGAATGCTTCCTCGCTCCATATCTGTTTGCGACGGAACATGCGAGGCTAACCTATTTCCGCCAAGCAGAACCGAACCTGCACTACGTTCCCTACGAAGATGCCGCTTCTACGGTCACGTTGCTATCGGGAGTACCCGGTAGTGGCAAGGATTATTGGATCGGAAAAAACCGACCGAAGCTCCCAGTCGTGTCGCTGGACTCGTTGCGCGATGAATTAGACATCGATCCTACAGATAACCAAGGGCAGGTCGCCCAGCTTGCACGCGAGCGTTGCCGTGAGTTGCTGCGCGAAAAAACCGCTTTCGTCTTCAACGCGACGAATATCCTTCGCAGCACGCGAGGCCGTTGGATCGACCTGTTTTGGGACTACAAAGCACGCATTGAGATCGTTTATATCGAGCCGCCGCTATCGAAGATTCTGAATCAGAATCGAAACCGAAACCAAGTGGTACCTGAACGTGTGATTCGCAATCTCGCCGAAAAAGGTGAACCCCCAACCCTCCTCGAAGGCCACAATCTGACGCTCGTAACCGGAGAGTAGGTAACCCAAGCTAGCTAGGATCGCGAAACTTCGTGGCACGACGCTCCGCGTCGTGTCGTGAAGCTTCCTGCGGCCAGCGAAGTACAATTCGGTGAATCAAATGACCGGGGCCGAGCCTCGGTTGCCCCGGGAACTGCGTCACCCTGGCATTCAAAAATATCGGCTCGTCGGGCCTGAGAGCCACCGGGCGTGCCTATCGTGCCCATGTCCCAGTCTTGCCCTCGTCAAGCAACTTGGGGATGTTAACTGCTTAGCATCGTCCCACGATTCATCGGACGGAGTGTGGAAGACACTCGCGCTAGGCTTCGCTAAACTGTTGCTTTGTTGAGCGCTTCCGTACTCCATGGAATCAATGGTTATGACATCGACATCGCACGCTGGACCATTGTCGGATCAGGAACTGCACAAGATGGACGCTTACTGGAGA
>CAYXFO010000408.1:0-4025 GCA_964464255.1 uncultured Pirellula sp. | reverse complement strand
TCGACCATCAAAGCGGTCATGAAGAAATCGAAACTCAAACCCTCCGAGGTGCGAGCTATCGGTTTGTCGGGACAGATGCATGGTTCAGTATTTCTTAACGCCAAAGGGAAAGTGATTCGTCCTGCCCTGTTGTGGAATGACCAGCGGACCAGTAGCGAGTGCGATGAAATCACCAAACGCGCGGGCGGGCGCGAGGCGCTCATCCGCATGGTTGCTAATCCAGCACTGACAGGGTTTACGGCACCCAAGCTACTTTGGTTGAGAAACAACGAGCCGAAAAACTACGAAGCTCTCAAAGTGCTTCTCCTCCCCAAAGACGATGTACGGCGACGACTGACCGGCGAACTAGCAACCGACGTGAGCGATGCGAGCGGTATGTTGCTGCTGGACGTATGTCGCAGAAGATGGTCCACGGAACTACTCGCAAAATTGCAAATCGATCCGAGTATTTTGGCTCGTGTCTACGAATCGGAGGAAGTCACGGGTCGACTTCGCCCTGACGTGGCAAAGGAACTCGGGCTCTCCCCGGAATGCAAAGTGGTTGCCGGCGCAGGGGACTGCGCCGCTGGAGCAGTGGGCAATGGAATCGTCAAGCAAGGGATTCTGACCGCGAGCCTCGGAACATCCGGAGTTGTCTTCTGCCACAGCGATACCCCGCAATACGACGCCGCCGGGCGACTCCACACCTTTTGCCACGCCGTGCACGGTAAGTGGCACATGATGGGTGTTACCCTTTCGGCCGCCGGATCGTTGCAGTGGTTCGCTACTCAGGTCTGCATCGAACTTGCCAAAAAGAAAGGAATCGACCCGTACGCAGTACTCAACCAAGAAGCGTCCGCGATCCCGCCCGGTTCCGAGGGGCTTTTCTATCTTCCCTATCTGGCTGGCGAACGCACACCGCACGCGGATCCGAATGCTCGCGGTTGCTTCATCGGGCTGACAAACAAACACGGCCGTGGGCATATGGCACGCGCGGTCCTGGAGGGAGTTGCGTATTCACTGCGTGAAAGTCTTGCGATTATCGGTGAACTTGGAGTCCCGGTAAAAGAAATACGGCTCAGTGGCGGTGGAGCCAAGAGTACACTCTGGAAACAAATCCTCGCCGATGTATTCTCCAAGAGCGTATGTACCATCAATGCGGAGCAGGGCCCCGCCTATGGAGTAGCCCTTTTAGCTGCCGTTGGGGATGGGGCCTACAAGAACATCGAGGAAGCCTGCAAGGCGACTATCTCTGTCGTCGACAAGTTAGCACCCAACAAGGGTCCCCAGAAAGCTTATCATCGAGCATTCCCGGTCTATCAGCAACTCTATCGCTCCCTCAAGGATCGCTTTGTCGATATCAGCGAGATAATGCAGATGCCGTGACGATTTGCTAGTCGCAGTGTGCGGTCGCGATCGACCAAAATGGTCATGCCCGCTTCGATGGCTATCGCTTTACCACCCGCTACAATCATGCGCTCAATCGTCTGCGGACCGATAGTTGGAAGATCGAACCGCATGTCTTGTTGAGGCTTGGCAACTTTGATAAGTGTCCAGTTCCCTCTCGGACACAGTTGACCCGTTCGCTCGATGCAAGCGTCTGTCCCTTCGACCGCTTCGACCGCAAGTACGGTCCTATCCTTCACAGAAATCGATTGCCCTATGTCTAAGCCTCCCATCTCTTTAGCAATATTCCAACCGAACTCGATATCCGCTCGAATCGCTCGCGATGGACTGGCATGGGTCAGCAATCCCTCTTCGGCTAGCAGATCGGTGGCATAGTCAGTACCCGGCATGACGCGCATGCCTTGTCGCTCAAAGGATTCCACGACTGCTCCGAGCAACGAGTCGTCGGCCATCGAACCATTTCGGGAAAACCAGGGTCGCATCATTGTGCGCACACATTCCAGATCCGGGACGTGCTGAAGCCACCCTAAGCCATGGAAGAGGATGCGATCTTTGAAAAGCTTGCCAGCCAACACAACACGATCGACGTTCTGATGACGAAAGAATCGTTGCATCGCGCCAAGTTTACAAACGCCAAACCACCGCATTTCGTCTGCCAACTCAGCGAGCGAAGCATCGGCATGACCCTTGATCGCTGCCACGACGACCGGCTCGCGAATGTCTTTCAACGCTTTCGCAACACGTATCGGATACTCTCCCCAACCGGCAACGATTCCGACTCGCTTCGTCTCGCTCGGAGAATAAATCCGCAACGCTGTTTCGGTCCGATTTGCAGCATCGGGTTTTGATATCCGTGCCGATGCAGATGATGAAGCAAGAGACATAGTGAAGTATTACGCAGCCTTGGTCTGAACAAGAGACTGCACCTGAGTTTCAAGACGTTTCAAGGTCTTGCGCATTTCGGGAAGCTTGCTGATAGCCGCGAACTGTTGGGCCTGTTCAAAGCGAGGGATCGCAGGACTTCCGAGGACCACTTGTTCTGGCTCAAGATCATAAGCTACTCCGGACTGAGCGCCGACCATGCTTTTCTCGCCGATATGGACGTGATCTCGGACTCCGACTTGACCAGCGAGTACTACATAGTCTCCGGTACTCGAACTACCGGCAATTCCTACATGCGCGCAGATGAGATTATGTTTCCCAATGCGACAGTTGTGGCCGATCTGTACGAAATTGTCGATCTTGGTTCCGCTGCCGATGCGTGTGGCTCCATAGGTTCCACGATCGACACAGGAATTGGCGCCGATTTCGACTTCATCTCCGATCTCTACCCATCCCAGTTGACTAGCCAACTGGTGTTTGCCATCCGACATTCGGTAGCCAAAACCATATGCACCCAAGACAACTCCTGCATGCAAGATGACACGGTCGCCAACAATGGTGCCTGGATAGAGAGTGACGCCAGGGAAAATTTGGCAGTCGCGACCGATCTTGCAACCAGCCATCACAGTCACCCCTCTACCGATACGCGTGCCGCTTCCTACACTACAACCACTTTCAATCGAAGTGAATGCGTCAATCCAACCGTCCGGCTCGACCGACGATGACGAATGAATGCATGCAGAACGGTGAACACCGCGGTCCGAGGTCGAATAGATCGGACGAAACAATCGGCAGATCACTGCGAAGGCATCATGAACTCTTGGCACCAGAATCTGGGGGATAGAAAACCCTTCCAAACGAGAGGCTGAAATCACAGCCGACGCATGACTGGACCTGAGAAGATCAAGATACTTGGGGTCGTCGATCAACGTAATATCCCCTTGCTCGGCATCCGACAACGGCGCCGCTCCTGTGATGGATATCGACGGATCTCCGACGACTAATTCTCCGCCGACTCGACCTGCCAAGTCGCTGAGATGAAATGCTGTCATAAGCGAGGTTCTTTCCATGGCAACAGTTTTCGGGGTCGCACGCATGTGCCGGAGATCTCCAGCTTGGTTGGAAGTTTACGCGTTTTCACCATTCAAGATCAACGTCGATTGGCGTGGCGGTAGGAAGCCGGTATTGCTATGGTCCATGTCGAAATTGGTTCCGTCTCGATTCGTCTGCGACATGAAGCGACCATGGCAGCGGTGGAAACTCGATCTGAAAAGAACTCATCTCCGATGTTTTGGAGATTCGTCTGGGGTTGGATGCAGTCCATTCCTCGCGCTGCGATTTTGAGTCTCGTCGGTCCGCTCATCCTGTTGGTGGTGGGCTACTTGGGTTGGCGATATTACGGTGCTAAAGTGCTCGACAGTACGTTTTATGCGGTAAAGCCCGAGAATATTCATATGACCAACACTCCTGCGTGGCTGAAGACCGACATTGTGCGGGAGGTATTTGAGGGGAGTAATCTGGGAAGGATGTCCCTGTTGGATGATCAAACTGCAGCGGTGATTGCGAGGGCGTTTGATGCTCATCCATGGATTCGCAAAACCTATCGTGTTCAAAAGATGGCCGGTGGCCAAATCTTGGTGAATGTCGAGTATCGCAATCCGATTGCGATGGTTCACTGCGAAACCGATAGCAGCGAAGTGAGCGATGGTGGTGCCAAAGAGAGCTTTCTTCCGATCGACGCGGAAGGTGTATTGTTG
>CAYXFO010000407.1:0-4027 GCA_964464255.1 uncultured Pirellula sp. | reverse complement strand
ACCGGAAAGACGGCTGCTTTCGCAATACCTATCCTGCAGCAGATTCATCAAATCAATAAGTATGCTGCTCCCTACCAACCCGTCGGGCTGATCATCGCACCCACCCGAGAACTCGTCGTTCAAATCTCAGAAAATATTAGTGCCATCGGAAAGCATCTGCGGGTCCGGCATACGACGGTCTTTGGGGGCGTCGGGCAACGACCTCAAGTAGCGGCATTGGCCAAGGGTGTTCATATCGTAGTTGCAACTCCCGGCCGACTGCTCGACTTGATCGATCAAGAGTACTGCTCGCTCTCCAAATTGCAGTTCTTCGTGCTGGACGAAGCCGATCGCATGCTCGATATGGGATTCATGCCGGATGTGCAAAAGATTGTGCGGCTCTTGCCTCGCAAGCGACAGTCGGTCTTCTTATCCGCAACCATGCCAGCACCGATCCAGCAACTGGCTTCGACGCTCTTGCATCAACATGTCACGGTGATGGTCACTCCCCCGGCAAGAACGGCTGATCGGGTCAAACAGAGTGTCATGTTCGTGGATCGAGGCAATAAACGAAAACTCCTCGATCAGCTCTTGTCCGACCCGACTCGCACAAGAGTATTGGTCTTCATGCGCACCAAGCATGGAGCCGATCGCCTGTACAAGTCACTGGTCGCTGCAGGTATTTCGGCAGAAGGAATCCATGGGGGTCGATCTCAGAATGCTCGCCAGCGAGTCCTCAACGCGTTCCGTGACGGAGAGATTCGAGTTCTCATCGCAACCGATGTTGCGGCTCGTGGGATCGATATCGATGACATCAGCCATGTCATCAATTTCGACGTCCCGGTCGAAGCAGAGGCCTACGTCCATCGCATCGGCCGAACGGCCCGGGCCGGAGCGAGCGGCGAGAGCATCACGCTCTGCGATGGTGACGAATACAAATATCTGCAAGAGATCGAAAAGACCATTGGAATGTCTATCCCGGTCGATCGCGAACATCCGTTCCACAGCGCGGATGCCGAGGATGAGGAATTGCGAGCGTTCAGTAACCTAGATCGGAAGAAGAAATCCTCTCGTGGCGGGAAACGAAGTCGGCCGCGCAACTCGGATGCCGGAAAATCACCTCGTAAAGAAACAACGGGCCAAACGAGCCCATCGAGTGACGGAGGATCGGTTACCAAACGACGGCGTTCGATCAGTGGCAAAGTCCGAAAGGTCAAGCCTCGCTCACCATCCCACTCTTCGAAATCGAGTTCTTCCCGATCGTTCGGCAAACGCTCCCGCCCCAAATCCAAACGGCGATAAAAGTCCAGTTCAGAGGATTCCATGCGCGAGCGGGCATGCTGAATGCACTCTTGCAATCGTTTTCTGGATAGATCAATTAGTTGTCGACGGTTTTCAATTCGTAGCAGACCGCCTCTTCGGCATTACGAAGATACAGCCGATTGCCAACCACTACTGGGTGGTTCCATGTTTTGTCGTTTAAGGCCGGGATCTTGGCCAACTCTTGGTGCTTGTCTGGGGAGGCACGCAACAGGACCAGTTCCCCTCTCTCGCTGACTACCAGAATGAGCCCCGAATCGGCGAGCAGGAAGGCTTGTCCCTTTTCATAACGTCCCCCTTTCCACTTTCGCCTTCCATCTTGCATGCCGATGCAAGCGAAAATGCCACTGTCGAAGCCGTAGATGTTTCCATCGTGAACCAAAATGTCATTGTAGTCAGGTTTCATATCCTTCGATGTCCACAGCTCTGTCGCCTGAAGCCCTTGATCTCCTGCAGTGAACTCAATCAATCGAGTTCCGGTCCCCATCCCCGCGGGAATGAGCAACTTATCGCCGTCGATTACTTGAGCCTGACACGCGCGGTATCCACCATGTTTGAAGTCGTAGTCATAAATCGACTTGCCCGTAGCGGGATCCAAAAGGTGGGCGCCGAGATTGGACAATAAACAGAGATAGGGCTGTCCCAAAAGGTTGATCTTCTGAACGGAACTGTAGGACATTTCGCCGGCGGGTGCAGACCACGCAACTTCGCCATCTGAGACGTTGAATGCGATGATCCCTTTATCACCATCTCCTGCCGCGTGAACGATGGCCACTTGATCGTCCACGTAGGGTGAACACGAATAGCCCCACATGGGAGGTATTTTGCGACCGGAGATTTCCTTGATGTTCACTTTCCAAATCAACTTGCCATCGAGGGCATCGAGTCGAACGAGCGTCCCTTCGGCCCCTAACGCGTACACAGACCCATTGGCGAGGGTCGGAGTGGCACGCGGTCCGAGCCCACCTAGCGATTCAAAAAAACGCGATGTATTTGAATAGTCCCAAATCGGCTGGCCTGATTTGGTATCGTAGCAGACGACTGCTTCTTCGGACTCTCGCTGTTCCTGGGTAAAGAGTCGGTCTCCGGCGATGGCAAAGGAGCTCCATGCCGGTCCGAGTCGAATTCGCCAGATTTCCTTGGGCGGGTTGGTTTTCCAGTCGTCGCTGAAACGCAAGCCGGTTTGGCGGCTGGCTCCCTCTGGTCCGCGGAAGCCTGGCCACTCCGGCGCACGGAGTTGTTCAATGACTGCTTGCGATTCCGCATCGTTGGTGGTTTCGAGTTTTGTCGCTAGGCGGATATCGCGCATCGCCAATTGCTCGCCGGTTGGATTCCATCGCCAATCCAGTTCAAAGGAAAAATCCCCTCGAACTCCATCGGTACGCAGCAACGCCGAAAACAACGCAACAACTGCGGCCATTGCCATCGCAATCCAAGTTCGGTCGAGCGATAGTCGCCTCCCGAAAAGAATGCAGCCAACCGCAAAGCCAGCGATCGTTGTCGGAATCGTCATCACGGGAATCAGCATGTGCATTGAGTTGTGGCAGAGTATTCCTTCGAGCACCAAGACACCGACCACACCAACAACACCCAGGATCCGTTCAAACCATCGAGCGCGGCTGAATGCTATCCACCAGAGCATCACCACGAGCCCGATCAGGAATGGTCCAAACGCGGCAGCTACCCAGGTGTACGACGGTCCATTGGGAATTAGATCCGGAACAAACCGCATCAACCACATAAGAGGAAGCAGTATCAGAGGGATCCAAACCCGGAGTGGTTTCCATGCTTGCGCGGTTCTAGGCTCGACTTGATTGAAAGTGGATGATTTCCGGACTTCAAGGGACGGTTCGGCGTTCGACATCGTGAACCTTGGCACTGATGGAGAGGGGAGAACTCATCAAACAACGAGTGGTCTCCGATATTGCCACTCGGGTCCAGAGATAAAATCCCGATAGCGTGTGCCGATTAAAGCGAGGTGACTCGCGGCGTGACCATCCGTACGATTACCAAGCCGTCACGATCGGCTACCAAAAGACTCGGAACGGTAGTACAGGTACATCGCCCCCAGCGACACGGCGGTCAGCAGATGCCAGAGCGCGTGGCCTTGAAGGAAAGTATCCGGCGTGCCGAATCGGCCAGCGACGTCCAACTGCCGGAACGTGATCGCCAACGCTAGGGACACAAATGCGATCAGCAGCCAGCGTTTCTGAAGTCTGTTGCGGTGAAGCCCGCGAGGAAGAGGGATGCTATCGGCGATGGCGAATGCGATCACGGTCAGAATGTGGAGCGGCAGGACTTGGCTCGATGACATCGACCACTTGTAGTGGTACAGCAATGCGGCGATCAGAACGACGCTTGCTACCAGCACCGACCAAACAGGCAAAGACACGTCCTTGCTCAGTCGCAATGCCCTGGGTAAGTAACGTCCCAGATTGATGGCGATACAAGCCAGGAGCGGTGCGTACATCGACCCAACGTCCAGTTGCTGCCCCCATCGTGTCAGAGATGCATGAAACAGCCCGCTGCCGATTCCCAAACAGCAACACGCTGCCCCTATCAAGAAACTCATCCCCGGAGTGTCGAGAACGTAATTTCGTTGAGCCTTGGGAGTGCGGCATCGATCGTACAACCCCAGCGCGATACAGTAGAGCCCGACGAGTATGTATGCAAGGTTCGACCAGGTGTTGGATTGTGTTCGGAACAAATCCGCCGCGTGGATCGCTTC
>CAYXFO010000406.1:0-4037 GCA_964464255.1 uncultured Pirellula sp. | reverse complement strand
TCTGGATACAAGCCTGATGCAATTGACGGTCTGCAGCAGCCAAGAGTGAATCGACCCGCTTATCCAACAAGCTTTGTGGATCTGAGGAAGATCGTACTGCCTCATGTTGCTCCAACTCTTGCCGTCCCGTCGCCCGAAACTCAGCACCGCAACCGTGGCAACGTACCCACTTGCCATGCAGATCGATAGGGATGTGAAGACACCGGCCGCAAGTCGGGCATGTCCCAGCAAATCGAATAGCCGTTTTCATCGTCAACGATCCTCTGAATCGCGCCAAGAACAGAAATCCGAAAAGGGAATATCGGGATTTTAAGACCCTCTGTCAATACTATAGTGCAATTATTGGCCCCAGTGCGCTTTTTAGCGAGATTTAGCCCCAAACAGGCAAAGGCCGCAGGACCAGACTAGTCCGGCCATCGACTGATGTTACGCAAAGCGTAGACCGATCTTAAGCGGAATGCTAGCATGGCCAAGTCACATGAGGATGTACGGGGATGATTGAAAAACTCGCTGCCAAAGAACGGACCGACCGGCACACGACCGACCGGCGATCGCTCGACGACTTGGCTCGCAAAATCCGCTTGATCGAAACGTCGGGGAGGCCCACCGAAACGCGAATTTCAAGCGGTAGCGTTGCCATGGACGCTTTGTTGCCAAGTGGCGGTTACGGAGCTGGGACGATGATCGAATGGGTGCATGGTGGCGAAGTTGGAAGCGAACATTCGATGCCTGTGCGTGGACTCGGTAGCTTGTCGCTGGCCATGCGGGTCGCCATCGAGGGGATGGCGGGAGGAAAATACTTGGTCTTGGTCGACCGCCATCGCCGCTTTTATGCTCCGGGTTGGATCGGGCTTGGGGGATCGCCTGATCGGTTGATTGTGTTGCGACCGGATTGCGATGCCGATGCGATTTGGGGGATGGATCAAGCGTTGCGCAACCCGTCCGTGGGGGCGGTAGTCGCTTCGATGCATCGGTTGGATGACCGAGTCGCGCGTCGATTGCAGTTGGCAACCGAACAGGGAGGCGGTCTGGGGATCTTGGTGCGAGACGCGCACGCGGCGCGGCGTTACCCAAGTTGGGCGGAGGTTCAATGGCGTGTTCGGCCTTCGATGCCATCGCGAGATTGGCATACCCGTTGGTTTGATTTGGAATTGATGCGAGCCGGTGGAGGTCGATCGGGCTCCCGATTGCGAATCGGTTTGAACGCTCGGGGCCAATGGGTCGAGTATTCCGAAGAGATGGGAGTTTCACATGAGTCAGCGGGTGCTCTGCATTTGGCTTCCGAACTGGCCAAGCCAGCGCGTCGCCGCAACGGCATCGCCGTCTGAACTGCCTCACTTGGGGCTCCCTCGCGTTTTGTACTCCAACGATTCGCGGCGAGGTCGTGTGGTGGCAGCAGCCAATGCGACGGCTCGCAAGGCTGGCGTATTGCCCGGCATGCCTCTAGCGCAATTGGCGGCGTTGTGTCCTGACGCTCAATGGGACGAGCATGACACACACGCCGATCTTGACGAACTCCTCTCACTGACGGAACAGTTGCAGAGTTTTAGCCCTGTGGTTGGGATCGAAGAACTCGATGCGCATGCGTGGGCAGGCCGTTCGTTGCGGCAACCGCAAGCGATCAGCATGGAGATCCGTGGAACTGCAAGTTGGTTTGGTGGGGAGCAAGCGATGGCAACCGCGCTGCAAGCATGGCTCGCACACCGTGGCTATGTGGCTTGCATCGGTATTGCCGATACGCTCGGTGCTGCATGGGGAATTGCGAATTATTCCTTTCGCAATCACATCGCCCCGGTAATGGAGCTCTTGGAATCGCGGCCAGGCCCGCCCGAACCTCAATCATGGATCGAGATCCTTCCTGAGGATGCGAACCGCGAAGCGCATCTAGCGAACTATCCGATTGAGGCGCTCAGGCTCGAGACAGACTGCACGGCAAAGCTCCATCGCTTAGGAATCCGAACGATCGCTCCCCTTTTGCGTTTACCCCGTTCGTCATTGCCATCCCGTTTTGGCCCATCGCTGCTGCGGCGCATCGACCACTGCTTTGGCTCGCTCGAAGAACCACTTCGCGTGTTTCATTCCGGCGACCCTATGGTGACCGAACGGGAGTGGGAACATCCGATCTCCGATCTCGCATGGGTCGAATCCGCAATCGAAAATGCGTGCATCGATCTTTGCAAAAAAATGACACTGGCTGGTTGTGGCGCTTTGCGGATCGCATGCCAGTTGATTTTGGAGAAGCAATCGATCGATCTTCGAAGCCAGGATACTACATCGCAGTCGCGTGCGTATGTGATGCAGTTGAGTCTCTTTCAAGCTTCCCAGGATCCATCGCATTTAGCATGGCTATTGAAGGGTCAGTTGCAGCTTCATCCTCCCCGCCTGGGATCCGATATCGCGATCCGAGGGATTCGGCTTGAGTCCACTCTGACCGCCTCGCTCCAGTGGCGACAACATGACTTGTTCGCACAGGTGAGTGTCCAGCATCGCGATGCAGCAGCGAAGTTGATCGATGGCCTGAGCGCTAGGCTCGGTCGCAATCGCGTTCTCGCTCCGACGATCGTCCGGGATCCGATCCCAGAAGCTCAAGTCCGAATGCGTCCGCTCACCGGTCTTAAACCTGATGGATCGCACCAGGACACCAAACGCAAGCTACCTCGCGCACCCAAGAGAGATTTCGCACAGGAGGGGTCGCTTGAAACACCGGAGAATGCATTCTTATCCCGCCCCACCGAATTGATCCAACCGATTCCGGTGATTATCGCCTGTGAAGCTTGGGGTGAGCCGACATCCATTTCGATCGATCGCCATTCCTGGCGTATTGTTGCCGTCGCTGGCCCGGAGCGCATCGAGAGCGGTTGGTGGTCCGGTCCGATGCAACGCCGCGAGTATTACCGCATCGCATTGCAAACGGGTGATTGGTGGTGGATCTATCGGGACATCAAGACAAATTCCTGGTATTTGCACGGTGCATTCGCTTAACTACCGCAAACGGATTGTCAGGGGTTTGCGTAAACAGATCCTAGGACCAAAATAGGAGCGAGTAATCAGCTCCACTTCGGTACCGCTCTACTTCGGTGCCACCCCACTTTGACGATCGGGAATCGTACCCATGGCGAACAGAAAAATGACTCGCTGGATCGCTCTCAGTGGTTTGATTTTTGGCGTACTGGCGATTGCCGGTTATCAATTCGCACGCCCGTTCAAGGATTTCGGCCTCGGCGAATCGAAGGAGGATCCGAACGCTACTTTCAAAAACCGCAGTTCAGCGAAACGGAGTAGGGATTCGGACGGTATTTCCTATTCTCCGCGAAAGATCGTCGACTCCTCTGGATATGGATGGGTTCTCGGATGTGTTCAACCATGGCCATCCGACTACACGCTCGAACAGATCGGGGTGCATTTCCGATCTTCGATACAAAGGACGATCGAGGATCTAACGCAGCAATTGAATGGTTCGAATTTACAGGAGGCCCAGCGGGCTTCGGTGCAGTTTTCGAAAGCAACATTCCTGAACTTCGAAGGAGACGCAGTCGGCGCGTATGAAAATTTAGCGGCAGCTCGCGAATGGCTCGAAACTACCCCCACTCTCGCGCCGGACTTTCTCTACACCATCATCTACTTTCAAGGTATCACCGCTATGAGACGCGGAGAGAATGACAATTGCATTGCCTGTCGTGGCGAGAGTTCTTGCGTATTGCCAATGGTCCCGTCCGCAATCCATACCAACCCAGAGGGGTCGCGACTCGCCATCAAACATTTCACCGAGTATCTCGAACGCTTCCCAGAGGATGGCGAAGTCCGCTGGTTGCTCAATGTGGCCTACATGACTCTTGGAGAACACCCCGGCTTGGTTCCAGCAAAATATCTAGTCGATATCTCCTCCTACGAGGGGCAGGAGCACAGCATTGGTGCGTTCCGAGATATCGGCGCCGAGGTCGGATTGAATCGTCTCAATCAAGCGGGCGGAGCCATTATGGAAGACTTCAACAACGATGGGTGGTTGGATATCGCCGTCACCTCATTTGACCCGACGC
>CAYXFO010000405.1:0-4045 GCA_964464255.1 uncultured Pirellula sp. | reverse complement strand
CTTTCGTGGTGGACAACCATTATAGGCATGTTATACGGACAATAGTTGGACGATCTCTAGCAAGCGAAGCATCGATCTGTACTCTGGCATTCTGAATAGAAACTGGCATGCACATGAGATGATTATGAGAAGTCCCGATGGATCTTGGGCTACACTCCACTTCGTACATGTGGAACGCTCAGGACTACCGTTTGACAATAGCGCAACGCGACTCGTCAATGCGATGGAAGATCGTGAGAAGCTCACTCGCTGGCGAGATCAAATATTTCGAATCCTCAGCGAGAAATTTTCGATGTTCTTGAATAGACAAGAGGCGCTGCCACTCACCGTGCAGTTTCAGCTACTCGCTCAGGGGACAGATGTCCCCAGTGCTGATGAGATTGAGGAGACGCGACAGCAATTCCAATCCTGCAGAGAGCGATTTCTGATGGAAATGCAGCCCGCTTTTGAGCACATGCGACGCGAGTTCGATTGAGCATGACGTCACCAGAGCCAGCAACTAGCAAGATCACTGAAACGCGCCGCAGATACCTGAGATGGAGTATTCCCTCGTTGGTTCTAGCAGCGATCTCAGGAATCTTTGCTTTGGCAAGTTACTCAGCACAGCAACGGGTCATCCCGCGTTACCAGAAAGTCGTCGCGGAATACTTGGAGGCCACGGTTAGCGCCGATCACAGCTGGAAGATTGAGGACATGCGGCGAGCAGAAATCGCCGCTAAACGCCTTCTCATAGAGGACCCCTCCTCGCCGACACGGATCCTGCTGTCAGCGCGTGTTGGTCTCGCAAGCTACGCATCCATCCGGCGAGAAATTGCGAGCCAGCCGCCGGGTGATTCGCAAATGACCGATGAGTTGGAGGAGTTAGCGATCCAAGCAAATGCACGTGCAATTCAATCGATGCAACGGGCTGCGAGACTAGAAGGGGCTGAAGCGTTAGAGGCTCGCCTGTGGATCAGAGATTGGCGTTTCCGAAGTATGCGGGACCACTTCACCGTGTCGGAAGGCGATAGCTCTGATTCCATGAAGGAGTTTTCGGAACTTCTGTCGTTGGGTGCACACGCACATCTTTTTGGTGCTGATGTTTTGATCCATCAAGCTCTGCGTTTCCCATATGCGATCGATTGGAGCCAATCCCATAGTTCCATGCGAAAAGCGAAGGATATACTCGTTCAAGACCAACAGTCATCGCTTGAAAAGAATGCGAGTCAGGTCGAAGTTGCTGCAGTTCTAGAACCAGCGACGGCGGCGAGTGATGCGATTCGATTTGTTTCTGAATCGGTTCGGGATATCAAGCAGATTGCTTGGGATTGGAGGGCTCGCGAGGCGATTTTTCGATTGCGACTGCATATGGGCAGTCCCGCAGAAGCGTTCGATTTTGCTTGGACAAGTCTCACTGACGTGCCAGCTGCCGAGCGCGAGATTTTTCGTTGGAATGTAGCCGCCAGCTCTCTTCGAGCCATGGTGATACAACTCCACCAGTCCGATCCGCAAGCGAAGCGAAACGTCCCCCTGCTTTTCAGCTTTGCGGTGAAATTTGCACCCGATTCGCCACAGTTGGTTCAAGTGATCCGGTTGCTATTGGAAAACAACGTCGATGCCATCGGTCAGGATTGGTTAAAGGCCATGATGGGAGGGCACGAACCGGGGATCTCCGATTGGATCGACTGGGTCAGGTCAGTGACTGCAGAAGACGCAATCGCCGCGAAAAAAACTCCGCGTGAATTGCCTCGGTTAGACCCATCCTTCGTGCCGGGTGCGATGGTTGCCATACGCGTTGCTCGACAGCGTGCACTAGTGGAGCATCGTACTCTTACGAGAATGATCGATTCGCTTCTGGAGGCTGACCCGGAAAACGCCAGCCTGCAACGCCTACGTGAGGAATTGATGAACGCAAAAACATCCGCTCCGAAAGCTTTAGGGGCGGAATAGTCGACGCACGCGGCAAAATGCATACAAGCAGCATAGTCGTCCATCCCCTTCAAATAGGGGATAGCGAGTTCCTAACGGGACTCTGTTAGTTTTCGGAGTATTCGGCATGCTAAACACTTGACCATCCCTGACGCTTAACGGAACATCAAGGATAGCCCAGAGTTTAACGCCCCTATCTCGAAGGACATTATGAATCAAGCGATCGCGAGTCAGGACTCCGAGGACGGCTTGCCGGGTTATCGGTCCATGCCCCAGATATCCACCGGCGAGGACAAGGCTGTTCCCAACATCGATTTCGTGGGGGGCTTATGGCGCCGGAAATCAGTGGTGATTCTATTGGCCGCTGTTGGGGCTGGGTTGGGGTGGCTCTATTGCGCCCAGCAGATTCCAACATACATGTCCCGGATGCGGATCATGTTGTGGACTCAGGCCCCCCCAAGCGTGATCGATGGAGACATCATCCCGCAACGTGTTGCTCTTGAAAAACACCGTACCCTCATGTCGAGTACTGCTGTTCTCAGGACTGCGTTCGAGTCCGGTAGTTTGGGGAAACTGGAAACATTTGAAAACTCAAGCTCGCCGCTGAACATTTTGCGCGGCATGCTGACCGTTACGGCGGTGGGCAAAGATGCCTCCTCGGATGCGATGGAGATTCGTTGCGAGGGAAGAAATTCCGAAGATCTCAAACCGATTCTAGAAAAAGTGGTCGAGCAATTCATCGCCGCCACGACGGATGATTATCGTGAATTGGGGGAGACCTCAAAAGAACTCATCAAGGATCTGCAAAGCAAACTCGAAAAGGACAAAACAGAGGTAGAACGCCGTTATTATCAACTGGTAAAGGAACTTGGTTTGGTCGCAGAATCGGATGGAGGGAGTTTCGAAAGCCCCTATCTAGCCGATTTGTCCAAGCTGAAGATGGAGCGGGATGGTCATCTGAAGGATTATCGCAATGCGGATCAGTTGATTCAGGAAGCACAGCAAGCGATCAACGCCAATCCGCCGAATGAAGATGCGATGAAATTGGTGGTGATTGAGGCAAGAAAATTCTTTAACCTCATCGGCCCTGACACAGGGTACGCGATGGGTGCATCGGAAGATCAGCAACGGTTTCAACGCTACGAGCAACGGCTTGAGATACTCAATACCGACATTCTTGGCTTGGAAGCTGAGCGGTCCGAGACCGCCAGACGTTTCGGTGAGAACCATCCGCAAGTGGAATTCATCAACTCGAAATACCGAACCGCACTCGTGGCAAAGAATCGATTGATGGAAGAGATGGATGCGCTCAGAGCCATAGCGGACAATGAAGCACGGAAGTCCAAGAAGGAAGAAGCCGCCATTGAGGATGCTCGAAATCGCGAAGCAGAAGTTCTCCGCCTTTACATGGCATCCCTTCAAAGCCGACGGGAACGGGCGAAATACAATCTCGATAAGATCGATGAGGACATCAAAGTCCTCACAGAGAAATCCAAGGATATCTTGGAGGATGTTGTTGAAGTAAATATGTTGAGGGATCAGATCAAGGATTCCGGTGCTTCTGTGGCACAGGTGCTCGAGAAACTCGCAGCACTGGAGGTGATCTCCAACGAGAAGAATTACTCGGCGACTCGCGTGAAGATCATCGACGAACCCTCATCGCCGCAACAGGTTTCTCCCGTGCTGTCTCGATTCCTTCTTATGGGCACTTTGCTCGGTGGGCTTATCGGCGCTGCCCTCGCGGTTCTCATCGACCATTCCGATCTTGCCTATCGAACCCCCATCGACATTCAAGAAAGCATGAATGCACCGGTCTTGTGCAAAGTTCCAAGAATCAAGACCCGTCGGTCCGATAAGGATTTTGCAGGATCTCCCATGCTCATCACGGCAAGAAGTCCGAGCAATTCCGCATCGGAGACTTTCCGCGCCGCTCGGACCTCTCTTCTATTCACGGCCGGGCAGACGGGCAGTAAAGTGTTCATGATCACCAGCCCATCGCCAGGGGATGGTAAATCGACGACCATTGCGAATCTTGCGATCTCTCTCGCCCAAACAGACAAGAAAGTCTGCTTGATCGACTCAGACTTCCGACGTCCACGTGTAAAGCAGAATTTCGGAATCCAGGATGATTTGGGTG
>CAYXFO010000404.1:0-4046 GCA_964464255.1 uncultured Pirellula sp. | reverse complement strand
ATTCCATCCCTCGCTTACGCTTCGGTTTGGGGCAAACTCGAAATGCGCAACTTCAAGACCTCAACCCCGCCTTTCTACCAACCCCCCGGGATTTCTTATGAGCCCCGCAAAATCAAGCGTCCGCAGATGGATCGTCGGATTGTCAGTTGTCGCCCTCTTTCTCGCAGGGACCGCAACCCTTGGGGCACTGGCCCCTCGTTTCCTCAGTTCCGACACTACGGCAAAACACTTGACCCATTCGATTGCCCGAGGAACCCTGGCGGTGACCGTAACCGAGAATGGTGCCGTGGAGAGTTCCAACAACAAGGAGATCAAGTGCTTGGTCAAAGGCGGAAGCACCGTTCTTTGGGTGATCGAAACAGGGACCCTTGTCCAACCTGGAGATGAACTGGTTCGGCTCGACCAATCGCAGATCGAAGACAAGATCCTTCAACAGAAGATCGTTTACGAAAACGCGCTTGCGAGCAAGATCGCGGCTGAAAGCGATGTCGCCGTCGCAGAGACCAGCATCACCGAATACCTGGAAGGAACCTTTCAAGAAGAAAAGAGCGGCGTCGAGAAAGAAATCTTCGAAGCCGAACAAGGTGTTCGCAAAGCGGAACTGTCGCTCGATTCCGCACTGCGGTTGACTGCAAAAGGTGTAGTAAAGGATCTGCAACTCGAGGGGGAACGATTCGCGCTCGAGTCGGCCCGAAAAGACCTAGAACTCAAAAAGACCCGCCTGGTGTCGCTCGAGAAATACAACAAGGTGAAATCGCTCCAGGAACTGGAGAGTAAACTTCGAGCGGCCAAAGCGAAGCTCGCGTCCGTCGAAGCCTCTTTGGAACTGGAACGGACACGACTGGATCGCGAAAAAATGCAGCTATCCAATTGCGTTATCCGAGCGGATACCGCAGGCATGGTCATCTTCCCCTCCATGGCTGCATGGAAAGAAACCCCTGACATCACCGAAGGTGCCATTGTCCGCGAACAGCAGACACTGCTGATGATTCCCGACATCAGTCAAATGCAGGTCAAGGTCGGAATCCATGAATCGAAAGTCGATCGCCTTCGCGTCGGTATGAAGGCTCGCGTTCAGTTGCAAGATCTGACACTTGAAGGTGAGGTTAGCGAGATTGCAGAGGTAACGCGACCCGCAGGATGGTGGACCGGGAATCTGGTGAAGTACGATACGAAGATCAAACTGGAACCCCATCCGGGTCTCAAGCCAGGCATGAGCGCGATCGTTGATATCGTTCTTGCGGAACATAAGGACGCTTTGACGATTCCAGTCGCTGCAGTCGTTGAAGGAACCGATGGCACATTCTGCTGGGTCAAGGTCGGTACCGAGATCCAGAAGCGGGTACTGCGGCTCGGCGATACGAACGATCAATTCAACGTGGTCCTGGATGGACTTCAAGAAGGGGATGAAGTCATCCTGAATCCCTTGGCTTTTGTCGAAGAAGCTCAACGGATTGCGATCGAACCGAAGACCAAGAGTGAACCGGAACAACCTGCGGCAAGTACGTCGGGATCGTGATCGTGGGGACGTTTACCCAAACCTTCCGCCTCGGGCTAAAAAGCCTGATGCTGCAAAAGATGCGATCCTCGCTGGCTGCGCTGGGGATTTTCATCGGTACGACCACCGTCATCTGGTTGGTGGCGATGGGGGAAGGAGTCAGTTACCAAGCTCAACAACAGATTCTCGAGCTCGGTGCCAACAACATCATCGTTCGAAGCATCGAACCCAAAACGTCGTCGAGTGGCGATAAGAATCGCGTGAAGAGTTACGGACTGCTGCGATCTGATTACCAGCGGTTCCTATCCAACATCCCATCGATTGTTCGAGCGGTCCCCATTCGCGAACTGAGACGCGAATTCGTCGCCAAAGGACGTATACTCAACGCTAATCTCGTCGGTTGTACGGTTGATCACCTGGATCTGAATCGCTTAGAGATCGCTCGCGGCCGTTGGATCACTCCAGGAGACGATCGCGAAAATGTGGTGGTGTTGGGGGATGGAACGGCGAAGCGGTTGTTTCCTTACGAGAATCCGATTGGCCAAAAAGTTCGGATGGAAAGCGACGTCTATACCATCATCGGCCAGACCAAACCGCGAGGTGCATCCGCCGCGATCGGAGGAAGCTTAGAAGCCAGAGACTATGCTTTCGATGCTTATATTCCTCTCGAAACATTTCGCCATCGTGTCGGCGACCAGATCATGACTCGAACCGGCGAGGGTTTCAATTTCAAGGGAGAGATTGTCGAACTGACGCAAATCACTCTGACGATCGATGATATCGACTACGTCGATGAAACGGCAGCGATTCTCGAACGCTTGCTCAAGACCTATCATGCGGAAGAGGACTATGCGGTCGTAGTCCCCAAAGAACTGTTGCGACAGGCAGAAAGGACTCGATCGATGTTCAATGCGATGTTGGTGATCATCGCCGGGATCTCCCTTTTGGTTGGTGGGATTGGAATCATGAATATCATGCTGGCAACCGTGACCGAACGAACTCGCGAGATCGGTATTCGCCGAGCACTGGGTGCGAAACGCAGCCACATCATTCAGCAATTTCTGGTCGAAACTTTGGTGCTCACCGGCAGCGGTGGATTGTTGGGGGTATTGTGCGGTTTGCTGTGCGGACCGATCTTTTATGCTGTTAGGTATGTCTTGTTGATGATTTCGCCCGAGATGCTTCCTCCAACGATTCTGACACTGGAGCCCAGAATCGCATGGTGGTCCGTGCTGTTGTCGGTCTTCATTTCGTTGGGGGTTGGTTTGTTGTTCGGCTTGTATCCCGCACGGCGAGCCGCTGCGATGAATCCTATCGAAGCCCTGCGTCACGAATAATGAAGCTCTTCTTCACGGATCGGTTCGTGCTGCCACTTCCACCGGGGCATCGATTCCCGATGTCCAAATATCGCTTGCTGCGCGATCGGTTGGTGAGCGATCCAGTGCATGCAGATGACGTGTTTCTCGAGCCTCCCGCCGCTACTCGGAATGAACTGTGCCTAGCTCATGACTCATCCTATGTCGATCGGGTCTTTGCAGGGGAGCTGAGTGAAACCGAGTTAAAGCGGATCGGGTTTCCGTGGTCCGAAGCGATGGTCGAGCGGTCGCGGCGCAGTTCCGGTGCAACTCTCTCGGCCGCACGAGCCGCGTTGGAGGGAGAAGGGATCGCGGTCAATCTCGCGGGAGGAACGCACCACGCGATGCGAGGTGCTGGCGAGGGATACTGCGTCTTCAACGACGCCGCCGTCGCGATTCGAACTCTCCTTGAGGAACGTCGCATCGCCCGCGCATGCGTCATCGACTGCGATGTGCATCAAGGGAACGGCACCGCCGAGATTCTAGGCCAAGACGCGAATGTATTCACCTTTTCGATTCACTGCGCCAAGAACTTTCCCGTACGCAAGTATCCGAGTCATTTGGACGTCGACTTGGACGAAGGAACGGATGATGCGGTTTATCTGATCAAGCTGCAACAAGGGCTCGAAGCGGTCATGGCCTCCGGCCCCTTCGATTTAGCGATCTACTTGGCGGGTGCCGATCCCTTTGAAGGAGATCGGCTGGGAAAGTTGCGGTTGACCAAGAGTGGCTTGATCGAGCGCGACCGCATCGTGCTCGATCATCTCGTGGCTCGCAGGATCCCGACCGCGATCGCGATGGCTGGCGGTTACGCCCCGAACGTCACTGACATTGTCGACATCCATGCCGCCACCATCCGGGAATGCAAACGCTTTTTGCAATAAGAAGCTCAGTCGGCGCGGCAAGAAAAAAAGCGTTGGAACGAATACCGCAAGAATTCCGAATCATCTCCCCAACGTAACCCACGGTCCAAACCTTCGAGAAATCCTTTGACAATACCCCGCACTCATTGTGCTATCGCAATAATCCACGAATTCATGGGTCTCGGATCGACGTTTTTGCTGATTCCACCCCATTTGGCCCTCTTGGAAGAGGCGAGAACCGCAACCGATACGCGATCCACGATTCAAAAATCTTTACTAAAATTGAATTGACACAACCATTTAATCCGAATATTCTTTATTGAATAGAAA
>CAYXFO010000403.1:0-4055 GCA_964464255.1 uncultured Pirellula sp. | reverse complement strand
ATGCTCTTCCGAATGCGTGGAAGGGCGGAAGGGGATGTAGGTTTGATGCCCGGCTGGCTTCGAAAACGCTACGCCCGGGGAAGCCAACCTGCCACAATCCCAACCGAAAACCCGCCCAAAGACAAGTTGCTGGAATGCTTGGATCGAATCCATCGGGAAGCAATGAATTTTGTAGCAGGACTTGCCGCCGAAACGCTCAAGGAGCCGACCGACATGCCTTACGCGGGATTCCCGGTCAAACTCGGGGCTCTTCTGTTCTGTCCGCTCCATGAGTCCATTCACGCGGGCCAAATCGGTCTCTTGCGGCGCTCGCATGGCCTAGAACCGATTCGCTAACGTCTTGCTACGATCTGGATCCGCGAGGAATTGAGATTCGAGGAAGATCGGGAGTCGAGGATGGTTGCGTCGGTACCATCACAACCCGAAACGTAAGTGAGGGATGGACTTGCGTCGCTCGCGACGTTTTTCCTCGTGCGCCCCTCGCTCACGCGTCGGGTTGTGATAATGCCAAGCAACACAATTGACCGCTAGAAGTTCCAAACACCAAAATCGCAATTTCGAAGAGCGGGTCGGGGCGCGATGATTTTGGTAGATCGTCGGCTAAGCAGAAGCTCCAACTCGCTGGATTGCTATGGAAAGCCGGACGCCGCTTGTTGTAAACCAGAAGCGGGATGTTTCGCAAACTCATTGACTTGGCAACGAATGAAAGCAAACCGGCAACCAGATCCTGACAGTCCACAAACCTATCTTTGGACGGATTGGTTGGCCTACGTTGCGCTACGATTTGTGGTCTTGGGTATCACGATGGTTCCCATCGAACGATGCGACCGCATTTGCCATCTCCTCGCGTGGCTCCTTACCAACTGGGTGAAAGTTCGCCATGGTCTGGTGTCGGAAAATCTTCGTCGTGTTTTTCCCCAGTGGACATCTGAGGAGTCGTTCGCGATTCAACGTCGCATGTGGCACCATTTGCTGCTGATGGCTTGCGAGATCGCTCATGCACCGAGAAAGATCCATCGCGAGAATTGGTATGAGCATTTCCGAATTACCGACCGAGCTTCGATCTTGCGAGTGGTCTTGGATCCTCGTCCGAAACAGTTGCTCTCCGGACACTTTGGAAACTTTGAACTCGCGGGCTTTCTAACTGGTTTGTTCGGCGTGTCGACCACAACGATCGCGCGGCCGTTGGACAACGGCTTCATTCACGAGTTCGTGAATCGATTTCGATCGCTTGGTGGTCAACATCTATTGCCGAAGACTGGGAGTGCTCGCCAGATCGAAGAGTTGCTCCAGTCGGGGGGCGCGTTGGCTTTGCTCGGAGATCAGTATGGTGGCGGCAAAGGTTGTTGGGTCGAGTTTCTCGGACATCCAGCATCTTGCCATAAAGCGGTCGCACTTTTCACTCTGTCTAGCGGTGCCGTGATGATGGTCTGCTCCAACACTCGAAGGTCTGCTCCGTTATCTTTTGAACTGAGGGTCTTAGGGGTGGCAGACCCCAGCAAATCGGACTGCCCGACCACGGTGCCCGAACTGACTCGTTGGTACAATGCTTGCCTGGAAGATGCCATTCGCAAGCATCCGGAGCAGTACTGGTGGGTCCATCGTCGCTGGCGCGGTGAACCACCTAAGCGATTTGCCTCCGGTTCCGCAGTGGCGGCTTAGGATTTCCCCTACCCGAATTGGTATAGAGCAGGCTCGATCGTGACCCGAGTTCATCAGATCCGTGGCATCGAATGCACCTACCCGGAAAATTGGCAACTGTCCGAGGATCGCGAGAATGATCGCCTCGTCAGTTTTACGCTGCAAAGCCCCAACACTGCTTTTATGTCAGTGTACGTCAGTCGCGATCAGGGGCGAGCAAGCGAGTTGATCGAAGAGATGACCGAAATGCTCAGTGCCGAGTACGAGGAAGTTGAAGCCTCCTCGATCGATCCTGAGTCGTTAAACATGGGGACGTTGAACCTGGGGAAACTCGCAGATGACCTAAACGTCGTCGATCTCAATTTCTATTATTTGGACTTGCTGGTGACCACGCGTCTGATCGCGTTCTCACATTCGGATCGCACTGTTCTCGTTCAGTGCCAAGCAGAAGATCGCGAGTTCGAAACACTTGAGATGGTGTTCAAAGCGATGCTCATCAGCATGCTTCAGAAGAGCAAATAAAAAACCTCACCCGACCTAGGTTAGTCACGCCCGAAATCCAACCCAAGCCAGGTGAGGCAAGTTCATTTTTGATTTAAAGTCTGTCCGCAAAGCGGACTCGAGAATCATACCCCTATTTTCGGTGGTTGGACAAGGGAGAGGTTGATAATCCGAATCATTTTTTAAAAAAAATCGGAGCTTACGCAATCGGTATTCATGTCATTTATGTCATGCACCAAAGTACAGTGTTTCAATCGCGTCCTATAGTCCGTTTTCCCATCCAAGGTTGGAGCGGTTTAGGGATGCGAATTGAGCCATCGGATTGCTGATGGTTTTCTAGAATTGCGATGATAGCACGACTGATTGCGATCGCGGTGCCGTTCAGCGTGTGCGCGAGATGTGTCCCTTTCTCCCCTTTGACTCGATATCGGATATTTAATCGACGCGCCTGATAATCGGTACAATTGGACGTACTGGTAACTTCGCCCCATTCGCCGCCGTTGCCTCGGCCGGGCATCCAGGCCTCGAGGTCGTATTTGCGGTAGGCAGGGCCCCCGAGATCGCCGGTCGCTGTGTCCACAACACGGTATGGGATCTCCAATTGATCGAACAGGTCGCATTCGATTTGCCGCAGTTCTTCGTGGATCGGTTCACTTTGATCGGGAAGCGTGAATGCAAACATCTCGATCTTGGTGAATTGATGGACTCGATAGAGTCCTCGCGAGGCGCGACCTGCAGCTCCCGCTTCGGTGCGGAAGCAGTGGCTGATCCCCACCAGTTTCAAAGGCAATTGATCCATGTCGAGCACTTGATTGGCGTACATTCCCCCCAGTGTGATTTCAGCGGTTGCAACGAGATTCAGATCGGTGTTCTCGATACTGTAGATTTGAGTCTCCGGTCCGCGAGGGATAAAGCCGATGCCGTGGAGAACTTCGGTGTTCGCTACATCGGGGGTGGTGATGGGAATGAACCCGCGTTTAACGAGTTCCGAGACTGCAAATTGCTGCAATGCGAGTTCTAGGAGGACTGCATCTCGCTTCAGAAAGTAGAAGCCGGCTCCCGCGACCCGCGCGCCCGCCTCAAAGTCGATCATATCGTGGATCGTCCCCAGTTCGAGGTGATCTTTGGGCTTGAAATCAAAGGTTGGAATCGGCGTGGCACCGCGCGCGATTTCCGTGTTGGAGGCATCGTCCGATCCGATGGGTGCCGATGGGTGCGTCATGTTCGGTACCCGAACCAGCAGACTCGCGATTTCCTGATCCAACGCATCATGTTGGGATTGCGCGAGTTCCTTTTGCTCCCGAAGTTTCCTCCCCTGCTCCTTGAGCTTCTCTCGTTCCTCGGGGGATGCCTTTCCGATTTGACTGCTGACGGAGTTGGCTTGGCGATTGGCCTCTTCAGCTTCCGCTAGTTTCGCGCGGCGCTGTTTCTCGAGTTCGACGACGCGGTCGATGTCCGCGGGCACCCCGCGATGTGTGCAATTCGCCTTTACGGCCTCAGCGTTTTCCAAAACAAATTTTCGATCGAGCATAAGAGTCGGTTTGCATGAATGGAGCGCGGGTGGTTGGATTAAGCCGAAGAGTTTATCGGATTGTGCCGTCGCTTGGGAACGGCAAGTATGCGGATGGGCGCAGATTCTCATGTCGCCCAAACTTTTCGGATCAGTGTGATCGAGCATAGCTGCCTAGAATTCCTTGGGAAATTGGCAGCGTGTTGGCCGATGATTCTCAAGTTGCAGCGGAGCAGTTACCGCGCACGCTCGTCGCTCTGGATCAGCGACTTTCTCCGCCATGGATGGTACATAAAAAACCATTTGTGACAGGATTTTATCTTATGCGGCTGTTCTTCATCGCACTGGCTCTTTCCGCCTCGGCTACTTTTTCCTACGGACAAGAACGGGGTGGAAATCCAGG
>CAYXFO010000402.1:242-4070 GCA_964464255.1 uncultured Pirellula sp. | reverse complement strand
CCTCAATCGAGTTGCATTGTCCTTTGATCGAAATATCGACGAACTGGTGAATCCGGCGAATCCAAACGCCGGGGTCGTGCCGCTGTCAACGTTGCGACTGCGCATCGGAAACGACGATGGAGCGGTGAACACTGCGGTCGCGAGCATCAACCCAACCGTGATGCAGGAGACCGATTCGATTCTGCGTTTGACCTGGGGGGAGGATGGCTTGCAGGCACCGGCGCCAAAGCTGCTGTGGTTTCGTCCGAAATCAAGAACACGACTCCGTATGTACTCGACTTTCCCGGCGCGAACAACGAAACCGGCAATCGCAACAACCGATACCAGCAGCATGTGACTCGTGTGGATAGCGATGGTATCGAAACCATCACCTACAATTTTGCCAGCATGCTCGGTACTGCCAACCAGAGTGTCCAGTTGAATGCCATCACTGAGACACAGAAGGTGATGGTGCGGCAAGTTATCTCTCTGTACGAGCGTTACCTGGGTGCGAGGTTTGTCGAGAGCGATAACCAAGGTTTCACCATCGCTGTCGGGGACATGCAGGCAATCGATCCGGCAACAGCATTGACACCTGTGGAGCCTAATCAGCCTGGACCTCGAACGTTTGCGGCCGGTCCACTGTTGTCGAACTCAAGCCAATCGGCAGTGATCATCGACAGCCAGGACTTCAATCGCGCAAGCGACAATCTTTTCGGAACGGAATTGTTCCGCTCGTTCATGAGAGGTATCGGCGTACTTTTGGGTCTGGGTACTGCGGACGAGTTGCCTCAGTCGACGATTCAAAACAATAACCCGGTCACCGATCCGAATGTTGAAAATGTCTTTCCCGGCAATGCTGACATCATTCACGGTCAGTACCTTTTCCGTCCGGAAAGCCGTGACATCGACCTATACAAGTTCACAGTTCCCGATGTCGGTGGCAAGCTTTCCCTGCAGGTTTCTGCGGAACGCGAGTCGGACTCCAGTCTGTTGGACGCTGCGTTGCGTCTGTACCGCAATGAAGGGAGTTCTTCATCTCCACGCTGGGTTGAACTGTCGGCCAACGATGACTACTTCAGCAAAGATCCGAGGATCGATCTCGATTTTGTCACCGGTGGGGAATACGCGATTGGCGTCAGCGCCAAGGGGAACAATTCCTACGACCCATCGATTGCCGATTCGGGACTGGGGGGGCGTTCTGAGGGTAAGTACAAACTTCGCATTGATTATCGACCACCTGCAGCCTCGACGTTGGTGGATGCCAAGGGGTTGCCTACTGCCTTGGATGGCGATGGTGACGGCCGGCCTGGCGGGGTATTCAACTACTGGTTCGTCCCGACCCGCCCTGATCGCTCCGCCAACCCGGCCAGCGCGATTACTCTTTGGGTCGACAAAACGGCAGCATCGGGTGGGACAGGAACTCTGGTTGCTCCGTTCAGCACCATTAGTCAGGCACTCAGTCAGGCGAATACCCTCGCGACGCAGGATACAACTGGAAAGAGAGTGATCGCAGTCAGGATCCTCGGTAATTCGCAAAATCGCGCTTACGAAATCGGGTTCAATCGTTTCGGTCAACCCATGGCCGACGGTTCATCGTTTGATGTCCCTCGAAACGTAAACGTGATGATCGATGCTGGCGCGATCATCAAGATGGGGCGATCGCGGATCAGTGTTGGCAGTTCGACTGTCAGCGTCAACCGAAGCGGCGGCTCGCTGCAACTGTTGGGGATTCCTGACAGCAAGGTTATTCTGACGTCGCTTCATGACTCTACCGGAGTGGGAGTCAACCCGGATCGCACTCCTCCCGCCGCCGCACCCGGCGATTGGGGAGGGATTGATTTCCGAAATCGGATTGACGGCTCCGATGAAACACGAACGGACAAAGAACGAGCTGGCTTGTTCCTCAATGCCGTTGTTCATTCCGATATTCGATTCGGTGGTGGGCAGGTCTTGGTCGATGGTGTATCTCAGGTGATTACACCTATCCATATGATTGATTCCCGACCGACCGTCGCGAGCAACTTGATCACCCGGAGTGCCGATGCGGCGATGAGTGCCACTCCGAATAGTTTCAAGGAAGATGATTTCCGTGATTCGCGATCCCAATCTAGCGGCGGGTTCATTCCCGATTACGAGCGAATTGGTCCGGATATTCGCGGCAATCGCGTGGTGAACAACACCATCAATGGCTTGTTCGTGAAGACACGTACCGGCGCGGCTGAGAGCCTCGAAACAGTCACCGTTGCTGCTCGATTCAACGAAGTCGATATCCCTTACGTTCTGGGGGAAAATTTGGTGGTGGCAGGCACCGCAGGTGGAGGCATTCTGGATGTCGCATCGCCTCCTTCCACGATCGTGGTCCTCAGCCAAACAGCGGGCGGCAGCTTAGCTGCTGGAACGTACAACTACAAAATCGTCTACGTGGATGCCAACGGCAATGAGAGCTTGGCATCGTTGCCGACCGATTCGCTCACAGTCGTCGATGGCAGTTCGATCAATCTGAACAATTTGCCACCCATCGCCGGTTCGTTGCCTTATATCGGCCGACGCATCTATCGGAGTACAACCACTGGGGTTGGCCCGTATCGCTTCGTGGCTCAGATCAATTCATCTGTTATAAGTTTCGTGGACAACGGCACCGTGACAGGGGGTGTTCTTGCAGAGTTGACCTCGAAGATCCGTCCACGCTTGGACGGAAGCCTTGCAATCGATCCAGGTGCGATCATCAAGAACCGCGGTTCTCGCATTGAAGTTCTCGATGGCGGCGTCTTGATGGCAGAGGGTACTGCAGAGCGTCCGATCATCATGACGAGCATCAACGATGTGCGTTATGGGGCCGGTGGCACATTCGACACCGCAGGCAACCAAGGCCGAACGGCCGCAGCAGCTGGAGATTGGGGCGGGGTGTTCATCGGTCATGGCAGTTCCGGATCGATCGAGCAAGCGAGGATATCTTTCGGCGGCGGTACCAATCGTATCGAGGGTGGATTTGCTCAATTCAATCCGATCGAAGTCCATCAAGGGGATTTGCGGTTGGTGAGTTCCACTGTTGAGCAAAACGCAAGCGGCGAGAATGCAGCAGGGGATACGAGAAATGGGCGAGGCAAGAATGCCGCAGCAGCGATATTCGTTCGCGGCGCCCAGCCGATCTTGGTCGGGAACCGAATCGCTTCCAACGCCGGCGCGGCGATTAATATCGATGTAAATTCTCTGACTCAAGATTTTGTAAACGATCTGGGTCGGACCACCGGCTTGCTCGGCACACCCTCGGATGCCTTGGAAAATCAAGGGCCACTCGTTCGAGGTAACGCTGTCTCGAACAACGCGATCAACGGGATGCTCATTCGAGGACAGACCCTCACGTCGCAGAGCGTTTGGGATGACCAAGACATGGTGCATGTCGTGCAGTCGCTCATTACATCCGACAATCATCACACCTATGGTGGTCTGCAACTCAAGAGTGCGACCAACCAGAGTTTGGTCGTAAAGTTCGGTGGTACCACCGATCTCGCAGGATTGAATGCGACCGGAACTCCACTGGACATTCAGAGTCGGATTGGCGGAAGTATCCAAATTCTTGGCCAACCGGGTTATCCAGTGATCCTGACATCCATCGCTGACGATTCGGTGGGAGCTGGGTTTGGAATCGATGGTAGGCCGAACACAGACACGGACAATAATGGACGAGTGACCGACAATAACATTGCGGACATTGTTCTTCCGACTGGTCCTGAAAACAATCGCGGAACGCTGATCGACAACGATGTGGATGTCAACCGACCTGGCTTTTTCTCTGCCCGAATTCTCAATGGTGGGGAAGTAAACATATTTGGAGATGGAGGTATT
>CAYXFO010000402.1:0-232 GCA_964464255.1 uncultured Pirellula sp. | reverse complement strand
AACAAGCTTGTGAATGAAAATGTCATCTTCGCATTCACCAACTACGTCGACGTGGGAAGCGATGGACGTGCGGTGTCGTTGGCAAGCACCAACATCACGACGCCGCCGACTTTGATTCAGCCGGACGTCGTGATCAGCGAAGGTAACTTTGTTGGCAACAACAACGAGACGGTCCGATGGCGTGTTGAATCGAAGTTCAAAAACGGCGTTGCTAAACTGTTCAATACAGTGA
>CAYXFO010000401.1:0-4082 GCA_964464255.1 uncultured Pirellula sp. | reverse complement strand
CGTTCAAGTGTTCATCGGCGCGGGTCAATGGATCGGAACGCGACGTCTTCAAACAACCGGTTACGGACCAGGGAAAGAAATCGAAAGCGGGTAGACTCCGTTTAGTGAAACGCGATGATCAGTACTTGACACTTCGAGAAAGTGATGCGAGTCAGGAAACCGACTATCTTGAGGAGGTCTTCCTCAACGGCGAAGTTATTCGCCGTCAGTCATGGAACGATATCTGCGAGCGATCGAAACTCAGTTCAGAGCGTTAGACCTGTCAGTGATTTCCGTCTCTTCCCAAAACACCAGAGAATATCTGGTAGAGAGAACAAACCATGGAAAAAAGATTAATCGCAGAGGGTAAATTCCTGCGACTCGTAACAGTTGGGCGTTGGGAGGTGGCGGAACGAGTTCGGGCAAATGGTGTAGTGATTGTGGTTCCTCGTCTAGACGATGGAAGATGGGTCCTGATCGAGCAAACTAGGCCTGCGGTTGGAGGACGGTCCATCGAGTTTCCTGCTGGGCTTTCAGGCGACTCGATAGAGGATGCGGACGAGTTGCTTTCGAACGCTGCCAGACGGGAGCTCATGGAGGAAACGGGCTACCAAACGTCCGAAATTTACGCTCTTGGCACGGCGTCGTCGAGTCCAGGAGTCACATCGGAGATCATGACATTTTTTCTTGCAACGGGATTGACGAAAGTAACCTCCGGCGGCGGTGTTGGAACGGAGGATATCATCACGCATCTTGTTGCCGACGATGAGATCGATGCTTGGCTTAACGAGCGATCAAAAGAAGCTTTGGTATCCGCGATGGTACTTTGCGGACTCTTTCTCGCGAGGAAGTACACCCATCCATCGCCTGGAATGAACCCGACGCAGCGGGCTAAGAATCGAGTATAATTCCATTCTTGATTTCGTTGTCCCTCCCCTCCCTTCTGTGGGCTGTATTCAGGAGTTGTTCTCGCCATGTTGTCATTCTTCGGACCTTCATCGCGCCTTTGCGATGGACTGTCGCGCCGCGAATGGTTGCAAGTTGGCTCGCTAGGTGCATTCGGCCTGAGCTTGCCTGCTTGGCTGGCTGCGCAGGGAACAGCATCCGCCCAGGATCCGCAGGAAATGCGGTCCGGTATGGCATCGTCGTTCGGACGAGCCAAACATTGCATCGTCCTTTTTATGTTGGGTGGGCCACCCCAACATGAAACGTGGGACCCCAAGCCCGACGCGCCATTGGAAATCCGTGGTGACCTGAAGCCTATTCCCACCGCCGTTGCAGGACTTCATGTCGGCGAGTTGATGCCGATGACGGCAAAACTCACCAACAAGATTGCTGTGTTGCGTGCCATGGCGACCGATGATAACGCGCATTCATCCAGCGGCTATTGGATGCTGACAGGCTATCCGCATTCACCCAAGAATCAAGAGAACGCTTTGCCGGGAGCCCCCAACGATTGGCCGAGCATGGGAGCGGTCGTGCGACACCTGCGCGGCGATCGCGGACCGTTGCCCGGATCGGTCCGTTTGCCCGAAGAGATCTGGAATACGGGGCGTCTCCTGTGGCCCGGTCAAGATGCCGGTTGGTTGAGCAGTCAAGCCGATCCCTGGTTGGTGACATGCGATCCAAGCCTGCCTGATTTTCGGGTTCCCGACATCGCATTGCCCGCCGACATCACTCCCGAACGATTGGCCGATCGACGAACCGTCCTCCATCAAATCAATCGTCGGCTCGATCGACTTCAGTCTCATCCCAACATGGAACGCTGGAGTACATGGCAATCGAAAGCGATGGAGCTGATGCGGACGCGCGAAGCTCAGAAAGCATTCGCCTTGGAGGAAGAACCCGAATCGATGCGCGAACGTTATGGTCGCAACCGCTTCGGGCAAAGCGTATTGATGGCAAGACGCCTGATCGAATCGGGCGTGTCGCTCGTGCAAGTGAACTGGACTCGCTGGAAAACGGATGAGGACGTGGCACCAGCATGGGATACCCATGCCAAGAATGCCGAACGTTTGAAGACGGCGTTGATGCCGCCGATGGATCAAGCCTACTCAGCGTTGCTGGAAGATTTGGATCAAAGGGGCATGCTCCAAGAAACGCTGGTCGTTTGGATCGGAGAGTTTGGTCGTTCCCCGAGAATCAACCCGAGCGGAGGCCGCGACCATTGGGGACATGTCTTCAGTGGCGCTCTCGCGGGTGGTGGTGTGCGAGGTGGAGTCGTTCATGGCGCTTCGGATCGTCAAGGAGCCTATCCACTCGAAGGACGCGTCGAACCGCAAGACCTGACCGCGACGGTCTATCACTGCCTCGGTTTCGCCCCAACCACCGAGATCCATGATCGATTGGGACGGCCTTTGGTGATCAGCAAAGGGACGCCGATCGAACCCATCCTTGGATAGGAATACAGAGCATTCACAAAGTGAGACCCTAGGGAATGATTCACGGCTTTCATCGCACGCATCGACGTGACTTTCTGGTGGCATCGACCAGCTTGGTCGCAGGTCTGCCATTGGGTGCTACTGTTGTTCCAACCTTTGGGGCCGCACCTGCAAGTGGCCATGGTTCAGGCAAAGCCAAATCTGTCATTCTCTTTTTTCTATGCGGTGGCGCCTCGCATATCGATACATGGGACATGAAGCCCAATGCGCCGCTCGATTATCGCGGTCCGTTCAACCCGATCACTACTTCTGCACCGGGCATCACGCTCTGCGAACACTTGCCACAACTTGCACAACAGGCCCACCACTTGGCCATCGTCCGTTCGGTCGGCGCATCGGTCAGCACCAACGATCATCATGCAGGGTACTACTACAATCTCACAGGCCATGTCCCAGACCCCACGTTCCTCTCGTTAGGCAACGATCGTCGTCCCTATAGCGACGATTGGCCATTCATGGGTTGTGTCGTCGGCCAGCGCTCGCGTCCCCATCCCGATTTGCCGAATGTGGTCACACTTCCTCACAAGCCGAGCAAAGCCCCGTACACTCGACCAGGGCAATTCGCAGCAAGACTGGGCGTGGAGTTCGATCCTTTTTATGTCGATGGCTCGCTGGATCAGCCCTTGAAATTCCAAGCCCCCAGCCTCAGCCTGACCGGCGACGTGACCTCGGCGCAGTTGCAGTCTCGGAAAGCCATGCTTCAGAAACTCAATCAAACTCGCCGCGATTTAGATCGCGCCGCCGAGGAGATACAGTGGAAGAAGCACCAAGAGCGGACCATGCATTTGCTCCTGTCGTCGAAAGCGACTGAAGCATTCAACGTCGAAGCGGAAACAGCATCCACTCGCGAAGCATACGGTACAACCGTCAACGCAATGAGTCTATTGTTAGCGAGAAGACTGGTGGAGGCCGAGGTCCCGTTCATCACGGTCTTCTGGAGAGAGAACGAAGCCATCGCGGATGCCTGCAAGAGCGAAGGGGCCTGGGATACGCATGGCAACAATTTCGGCTGTTTGCAGAAACACCTTCTACCGGAGTTCGATCGCGCGTTTTCCGCGTTGCTCCAAGACCTGCATCAACGCGGGCTGCTCGACCAGACCTTGGTCATGGTCACCAGTGAGATGGGACGCAAGCCCAAGATTGGGGATCCTCGCTCGGGCGGGCCGGGCGGTGCCGGTCGAGATCATTGGACCCATTGCCAAAGCGTCCTGTTGGCAGGGGGTGGAATTCGAGGTGGACAAGTCTACGGTGCAACCGATCGATATGCGGAATACCCTGCGGAAAATCCAGTCACTCCCGCCGATGTTGCAAAGACCGTCTATCGAGCTGTAGGAATCGACAATCTTCAAGCCCAAGATACCCAAGGACGACCGTATCATCTCTTGGAAGAGGGCCGACCCATCGAAGCGTTGTTCGGATGAGCCTTACCGGCGTCTGTGCTTCGGGTTGATGTCCTTCCACAATCCGCAACAACTCTCGGGTTCAACTGTGGCAGACATCGCCATGTTCACTCCGCTTCAACCCGGATGCTTGCGCATCTCGGCTAGTATTCATGCTACCGCGTACGCGGAGCGCAGTTCCATGAGAGCCGAAGAGCGCAACTTCAGAATGTGCGATATGCTCATTGCGACATTGCATTCAAGGCTTGGCCACCCAATGCGC
>CAYXFO010000400.1:0-4100 GCA_964464255.1 uncultured Pirellula sp. | reverse complement strand
CATCGAATAATTCCATGTATTTTTGCGCTATGTCACCCCAAGTGTACTTCTCCATTTCAGCTTTCGAAACGCGGCTCATTTCCTGTGCGAGGTCCGGGTCTGCAAGAATCGAGTGCATCGCGTCTCGTATTTCAAAACAACAGCGAGGATTGAAGGTTGCAGCCCGAACACCGAGGACGTCCATCTGCTCGATAAATGGCGGGATATTCGACATGGCGACTGGGGTTCCTAAAGACCAAGCATCCAAACCAGATCCATTTCCCGCCTCATACAGGGATGCATTTACCACCAACTTAGAGCTCTGAATCAACGCTGTTATCTGGCAATCGGATAGCATGCCGAGACAAAACACGTTCGGATTTGGATCCTGAAGATCGATGTAGTTCGGCTGATTGGCTCGCCCCACCACACCCGCTGTCCCGAAACCGCAGACCACCAATTTGAGCGTTGGGAAACTCTGAGTCAGATAGTGAAAGGAAGCAAGCACCTGTCCAAGGTTTTTGTGATGGGATGCGTTGTTGATATTCAATACGAAATCCCCTTCAATACGCAAATCGCGGAGGATTTCTTCGATACGCGGCTCCGGGATCGCGTCGTTCTGGGAGAGACGGCCAAGGTGAATCACGGCAGGCGATCTCAGGCGAGTTGGGAAGGTTTTCTCTAACTCGGAGGCGATAAAATGCGTGGACACAACGGAGTAGCCCGATTCTAGCCATGGGCGATGATCCTGCACGAACTGCGTGGATCGATCGTTGTTGAGTTCAAACGACCCCATGAAGTGAAGGTAAAAAAAATCATGTGGGAGAAAGGCGGTAGGGCGATTGAGGTGAGTGAACTTGAGGTGGTATGGCCACGGAAAGAACATCAGATCCTGCGATTCCCAGGCTGCTTTCTGTCGACGAAGAATGCGTGAGCGATTCCATCGCCGTGGCATCGATGCCAATTGGCTCAGACCCGCACGATGCTTTTCAGGAAACGGCGGGACGTAGGTTTCAACGGCAACGCCGAGCTGTCGCAATGACTCGCCCGGTGTATCTTGCTGAAACGTTTTGATCACCGATTTGCCTAGGTAAACGGTCAACTGCGTCTTTGGAAAGCGTTGGCGGATTCCTCGGCAGAGCGAGTGGGTAAACCTCCAGCCGCCGGTCGACGCGGTTTGCAATACCAACCCAATCCGATACTTCATACCAATATTAGTTCGCTTCAGTGCCGGCGTTGGGCTGCGCGCAATGCGAACAAACTCAATCGATCAGCCCGTATGAAATAAGCATTGACGTGGGAAGTTACATCATAAATATAACCCAACCCGCAGAGCGCTTGACGTATGCTCTCAAAACTCAAGTGCCCGATCTCAATACAAAGGATATCCGGCATCACGGGACTACCGACCATCCCCTCGATCACCTGCAACTCATGTCCTTCGACATCGAGAATCAACAGATCCACGAAGGGGATTCTCTCCTGGGCGACCCATTCCCTCCAGGTCATGGTGGGTACTTCGAATTCGGAGATTTGACAACCGCGATCGAGCAGATCTTTCAGGTGTAACTCAGTATGACTTAAAGAACTATTTCCGAAATGAAGACCGAGTTCCGGATGGGATACCTGTTTAAATGTAGCTTTGCCGCACTGATCGGAGAATGCAAAGTTGTAGTTCTTGGAATTTGGTCGATTCGCGACAAGGCGTTCGTAGGCGTTGGGCATCGGTTCGATGTTGTAGCTTTGCCATCCCATCGTCTCCTCAAAAAATTTGCAGGAACTCTCCGTGACGCCATCAAAAGCGCCGCTCTCTACACATGTTCCTCGGATATTCGTGTCAGGAAAATAGCGGTCGAAAATGAAGCAATCGACGGGAGGTCCGAATTGTCCATAAAACCGTAGATCCGAGGTATGTGGCGTGGGTGGTAACGTTGCGGAATCCAAACGGTTCAATTGCCATTCGATGCCACCGATGAGATTGGAGATCCTCGCAAGCTGTTCGTCCGATTCCCGCGACCGGGTACGAAGTACTTCCACGGAATCGGGAAGCGTAATAACACGCTTGCATTGATGTATTAACTTAGTCAGTTTCGACATGATTACCTCTAATTGGATTGCGAACTCAACGGAGCTACTACCCGTCTCTTCCACGCCCTCTTGAGTTCCCGTCCGACACGCAGGATTAGAGGCTTTTTGGTAAGCGTAGGCTCTGGCGAATCGGCAGGTATGGCCCTGAGATCTCTAACGCTCGGTTTTTGATTCTTAAGTTGAATCGTTCTGGTTCGCAACCATCGCGCTTGATGGAGGGCCTTTTCGCGGCAGAAAACGTG
This sequence comes from uncultured Pirellula sp., assembly GCA_964464255.1. GTDB lineage: Bacteria > Planctomycetota > Planctomycetia > Pirellulales > Pirellulaceae > JBKCUI01. Next base: position 1,791 of record CAYXFO010000400.1, on the reverse strand, counting down.
GTCCAGAAAGAGTCGTTGCCGCTCCGACCAATCACGGGCTCTATCAGGGTCTCGGAGCGCAGCTTCTGCCATGAGATTGGCTTGTTCCACCGTGTGATACATGCCGCATTCGCGGCGTTCCTCGTAGGCGAATCCAAAATGCATCGCCTCCGACGCGAATGCCGATTCGGAGTGAAAAAGGACGGGAATCCCGAGCGCCATAAATTCGATCGGATGGTAGTGGATGTGGTAGCGGGAACGACCGTGGTAGATCGAGACGCGGGCATTCACAGCCATGTTGAAGTATTCCTCGTCGCTTAAAAAACCAACAATCGCATCGTCTCCGATTTCACCTCCCCTCGTTTGATTCCCGCCGAGAATCCGGAGTGGGAGATGACCGTGATCCGTTCGGTATTGATGGTAGATGTCGAGGTAGTATTGCTGTTTGTTGATCCTGGGGATGGTCTCGACCACATAGGCTTGACTTTGTTGGGGGGTCCAACGCTTGCCACCGAACCTAGACTCCGTCACGTAGGCACCCAGATGCGTTGCATTCGCGCAAACTCGCGGATCTTCGATCTCTTGCAGGGTGCTCAAGATCGGGACCCAATGGTAGTTTACCTTGCCGATGAGTTGCTCTGGCACCGTATTGAGATGTCGCGCGATATTCGTGTAGTTGTTGAGAGCTCCATGCCCAAACGGTCTGAAGATCACGGTTCCATGGAAGACATCTGCAAGGCGAATCGCGAGATTCGGTAGCACGGTTACGTACAACACATCGACATAGCGATTGAGGAGTTCGATCTCCTCGGATTCGAATGGGACACGACCGGAATCGCCGCAAAAAGAGATCGCCTGCAATCGGCGAACGATTTCAGGAGGTAAACCGACACTCTCTTTCCAGTCCTGGCACAACTTGGAGTCTAAGTCGGGGTCGTATTGATAGGTCCAGAAATCAGTCAGCAAGGGAACAACGCGAAATCCCGCCTCCAGGAACAACGGGATCTCTTCACGAGCCAGCGTGCTGTGCGAAGAACACCAAAGCATCAATGGGCGATCCATTTTGTTGCTGCAATCCTTCATTTGACTAGTACTCAACTTACCTTGCGTAATTCGTGACGGCATAGCTCCGAATCGACTTCATCGTTTCGACTGCTCTCCACGATCGTGATCGGAAACTGCTTCACTTGCTTGAAGATGCGACCGATGTACTCCCCCTGGATCCCCAAGAGAAATGCATTCAGAGCAGTTGACAGGAGAATCAAAATGCTGATCGTTGCGAAGCCTGCTGGCCAATCACTGCCAACGGTAAGCCGAGCAACCGCGTAAACCGCTAGTACCGCGATCGCACAAGCAACAATCACTTGACTGAGCATGGTTCCCAACCGCAACGGGACGATGGAATGATTCAAAATCCCATCGAGCGCTAATTTCAGTAAGTCTTTGAAGCGAAATTTGCTCTCCCCTGCAGTTCTTGCCTCCCTCGAGTAAGGAATGCCGATCTGGTCAAAACCCATGCATGCGATCATGCCTCGCAAGTAAGGGGTTGCATCTTTCACCCGACGCATTTCATCGATGATGCGTTTGTCGACTAGGCGAAAATCTCCGGCGTCGACAGGAATCGGGTGCTCACTCAGATAATTGAGAAATCGGTAGAAAACTTTTCTTGCAAGAGTGATTCCAAACCCTTCTTTTCGTCGCATCCGAATGCCATATACGACTTTGTAACCCTCCTCCCAGTGACGGAGAAAATCCAGAGCCATCGATGGTGGATCCTGGAGATCACAGTCAAGCTGGACGACAGCATCCCCG
>CAYXFO010000399.1:0-4134 GCA_964464255.1 uncultured Pirellula sp. | reverse complement strand
AAAACCCACTCTTCGATGTAACGCGGAGAGTGGGTTCGTGTTTTTGATTTTCGAAGTTAAGGAGTTGCTCTAGTTTTTCACTTCGAACTCGGCATCGATCGCGTCGTCATCACCTGAAGCCGACTGACCGGCTTCGGATGCTGGCTGAACGGGCTGCTGTGGAACACTAGCGCGGAACGCTTGAGCTGTCTGCTCCAGTTCACTGGTTGCGGACTTGATCGCATCTACATCGTTGCTGGCGATCGCATCGCGAACCTTCTTGATTGCAGCCTCGAGTGGATCGCGATCCGCTGCGGACATCTTGTCACCCTGCTCCTTGATCGCCTTCTCTAAGCCATAAACCATGTTTTCGCCACGGTTCTTGGCTTCCGCGAGTTCGACCTGCTTGCGGTCTTCAGCAGCGTGGGTCTCTGCGTCCTTCCGCATGCGTTCGATCTCTTCTTGGCTCAAGCCGCTCGATTGCTCGATCTTGACGCTTGCCTGTTTGCCGTTCTTCAAGTCCTTGGCCGAAACGTTCAGAATACCGTTTTGGTCGATGTCGAACTTGACCTCGATCTGTGGAACGCCGCGAGGCGCTGGATCGATTCCCTCCAAGTTGAACTGCCCGAGCAATCGGTTGTGGACGGCGACCTTGCGTTCTCCTTGGAAGACACTGACGGTCACCGCAGTTTGGCCATCGGCAGCTGTAGAAAACGTCTGCTTCTTTTCGACAGGTATCGTTGTGTTGCGTTCGATGAGCGCGGTCAGGATCCCGCCTTCGGTTTCAATGCCGAGAGTGAGAGGTGTAACGTCCAAGAGAAGCACATCCTTGCGCTCACCCGACAGAACACTCCCCTGAATCGCAGCACCGACGGCAACCACTTCGTCAGGGTTCACTCCCTGGTGCGGTTCTTTGCCGAAGATGTCCTTAACAATCTGGCGTACCTTGGGAACACGGGTCGAACCACCCACCAACACGACTTCATCGATGTCCGAAGGCTTGAGCTTGGCATCTTGCAGTGCTTGCAATACCGGTTGTCGGCATCGCTCGATCAAGGAATCGACGAGTGTCTCGAAGGTGCTCCGAGTGATCGTCATCTGCAGGTGCTTGGGACCCGTTGCATCCGCCGTGATGAACGGCAAGTTGATGTCGGTCTGAGGCAATGTGCTGAGTTCCTTCTTAGCCTTTTCGCAGGCTTCTTGCAATCGTTGCAGCGACATCGGCTCTTTGCGTAAATCGATACCGTTGTCCTTCTGGAATTGGTTGGCAACATGGTTTACCAGCACTTGGTCGAAGTCGTCGCCACCGAGGTGTGTGTCACCGCTGGTGCTGATCACTTCGAAGACCTTACCGGTCGAATCACCACCGCCACTGAGTGCGACCTCGAGCACCGATACGTCGAACGTACCACCGCCCAAGTCGAAGACCACGATCTTGTGGTCACGACTCTTATCGAGGCCGTATGCAAGTGCGGCAGCGGTTGGTTCGTTGATGATTCGCGCTACTTCCAAGCCAGCGATTTGGCCAGCATCCTTCGTGGCTTGACGCTGTGCGTCGTTGAAATATGCAGGGACGGTGATGACCGCCTTGGAAACGCGATGACCCAAATAGGCTTCGGCCGATTCCTTCAGTTTGCGAAGGACCTTGGCCGAGATCTCTTGTGGGGTGAATTGCTGATCACCGATTTGGACTTTCACATACTCGTTTGCACCACCAGTAACTTGATAGGGAACGAGTTTTTCTTCGGATTCGACTTCGGAGTGTCGACGTCCCATGAATCGTTTGACCGAGAAGATGGTGCGGCGCGGATTGGTGACCGCCTGGCGTCGTGCCGGTTCGCCAACGATCGTCTCGCTTTTGTCGGTAAAGGCAACCACGCTCGGGGTGAGCCGGTTCCCTTCCGGATTCGGAATGACTTTCACTTCCGAACCTTCCATCACAGCCACCACGGAGTTGGTGGTTCCCAAATCGATACCAATGATCTTTTCGCCCGATGCCATAGTGGTCTCTCCCGATACGATTGTTTTCTGTCGCCCTTATTGTTTTCCTGCCAGGGCCACCTGATGAGGTTTCCAAGAGAAGCAATCCCTGTGCCAAACAAAACAAGACAAGTTATTTGGACGCAACTCAAGTAGTATGCTAGACTTAGGACGATCCCGAGTCGGCCGGAGCCAGGAATCGGTCGGACCTGCCCCTGATTCCTACGCCAATTTGACAGCAGGGGAAAACTCTCTCCCAGGAAAAGCTGGATGCCCCAATCCCAAGACGACTCGCAACCCAATGAAATCCAGGCTCAGTTGGCGGCACTCGATGGGGAATTGACCTCCCTGCTGCACAAACGATGCGAGATCCTTCGGCAGTGGTCGGAGCAGAGCTCGCCCGCGATACCAGGGTTTTTAGAATCGGTTGCCGCCAGCCGCCGCATCGGCCAGGGGAACGGTTCTGCACCCGACTCGGATTTGATGGGTTCGCTGATGGCAGATATTGCCGGAGCGACCTATTCTCGCATCGTTCGCCCTCAACAGATCGCCTACCTAGGACCGCCTCACTCCTACAGCTATGCTGCGGCCGCGCGATACTTCGGAGGACATTCGGGACTCCTTCCGCTATCCTCCATTTCGGCCGTTTTCGAGGAAGTTGCTCGGGACCAGGTGCGATATGGAGTCGTCCCGATCGAGAACTCGACCGACGGCCGCATTGTTGACACATTGACGATGTTCGCACGCACGCCGGTTCGAATTTGCGGCGAGATCTTGCTCCCCATCCATCACAATCTCCTCTCTCGCTGCAACCGAGAGGAGATCCACGCGGTTTACAGCAAGCCGCAAGCGCTTTCTCAATGCCGCGGATGGTTGTCACTTCACCTGCCACAAGCTCGCTGGGTGGAAGTGGCCAGCACAACGGCTGCGGCAAAAATCGCTTCCGAGGAACCGGCATCCGCAGCGGTCGCTTCGCTCGAAGCCGCGGTTGCTTATTCGCTCGACATCCTCGCTCGAAACATCGAAGACAGCCCGCATAACGTTACGCGATTCGTCGTGATCAGCAAAGAGTCTTCGCAACCGACCGGGAACGACAAAACCTCCCTGATGTTCCAAATCCCCCATAAACCGGGTGCACTGGCAGACGTCATGATGCTCTTTAAGAATAATGGACTCAATCTGACTTGGATCGAATCGTTCCCGATCATAGAGTCGCCGAACGAGTACCTGTTCTTTGTCGAACTTGAGGGACATCAAGATCAACCCGCTGTCGCTGGCACTATTGCGGCTCTCCGTCATGATGCTATTCGACTCGAGTGCCTGGGATCGTATCCAAAAGGGGACCGAGCACCCAACGAATCTCGCTAAGGGTTTCGGCCACAATAATCTCTTTATGCATTTCACTGTCGAAGCGCAGAAAATCGTCGCTCAACATTTGCAACCAGGTTGCGTCGCAATCGATGCCACTGCAGGAAATGGACACGATACGTTCTTCTTAGCAAATACCGTTGGTCCGCATGGGAAAGTCTATGCGATCGATATCCAAGCCCACGCGATCGAGCGGCTTGAGCAAACGCTCAGCCAAATGAAATTGTCAGACCGGGTCGAACTGTATGCTGCCGACCACGCAATTATTGAACAAGTCGTTGCACCGAAGTGCTCTGGGTCCATCGATTGCGTGATGTTCAATCTGGGCTATCTGCCCCATTCCGACAAATCGATCACGACCCATCGCGCCAGTACGCTCCGTGCCGTCGAGGGAGCGTATCGCTTGCTGAAACCAGGTGGCATGATGACCGTTCTGGTGTATGTCGGTCATCCGGGAGGGCGCGATGAGGCAGATGGAGTTGCCTCATGGATCGAATCTCACGCGAAAAATCTCCATGTTGACCGTATTCAAGACGCCAGTAACCCCCAGAGCCCGATTCTATGGGTTATTCGCAAGCAGCCTTGATGCGAACCACGCACCTTTCACTGTAATCACCATGGTTTCCATCCCGCGACCAGCCACACTCGGACGAAGCATCGCCGTCGGGTGCGACCAACCCCCAGAGTTCTTGTCGTACCATCCATACTCATCCAACAACGCTTCGCTTGTTCCGAAACTATACGTCGTCTCCATACCGCCCCGGGCTACATACTCCCATTCCCGCTCCGTCAACAACCGGAACCCAG
>CAYXFO010000398.1:0-4140 GCA_964464255.1 uncultured Pirellula sp. | reverse complement strand
TGCGAAAAAATCATCGAGGCGGATTCGATGCTTTTTCGATGCAGGTGGGAGGCGGAACGCCAAGACCATGTATTGTACCTGGTTTTTGCTGGTCAGGGCCAGAGCACCGTGTTGATTCCTGCCAGGCACTTGCCCGTTCGGATGGTGAGGGATGTGCGAGTTGCAGCGGTTCAATGGATACCGAAGGTTGGATTGGTGACCAGCGATTCCGTTAACGGACCTTGCAATTCCAACGTTTTCGAAGATTGGCCACGAATCCGGTGCCAAAATTCAGAGGGTATCCATGATGCAGGTGCCCGCTTTAACTGCATCGACTCCCTGTCTGATTCGGGTATACCCCAAACCCCTTCCTCCGCAACATGTCCAACAAAACGGAACAAGCTGCCATCGCAATCCACACGTGCGAACCCATCGGCGCGCATTCGATGGATCGTGCATCATGGTGGAGCATCCTTCGCAACGCGGTGCTGCTTTGGGGGATCCTGTTTTGCTTTTACCAAGTTGCAGCTCCCAACTATCGCTGGCTCCCTGATAAAGGAGACACTCCCTACGGTGCCGATTTCCTCCAAGAGTGGGTTGGGGCTCGAATGGTTCTCGAGGGGGAATCCAAGATGCTCTACAACACAGAGCTTTTTCAATCGAGACAACACGATGAACGACTGCTTGAGTTCACCTGGGTCGCGAACGCCTACTTCCCACCGGTCTATCCGCCGATGCATTATGCTGCCTTTGCCCCATTCGCACTTATCCCATACCAATGGGCGGTCCTGCTGTGGCTGGGAATCCTGATCGCGTTTGCGATCTTGGCCGCTCATCAGATCCAAAACATTGCGATTCGGTACGGACGCAACACGTTCGATTCACCTTCACGATATAGAACGCTTCAAGCATCGATTTGGTTAGGTGTATTTCTATTTCCAGCGGTCTTATCTTCATTGACCATGGGGCAAAAAAGTGTCATCTGGTTGGTGATTCTGACCTCGACCTGGCAATTGCTCCTTCGCAAACGAGATCTAGCAGCGGGTTTCGTTTTTGGTCTGCTGTCATTGAAGCCAACCTTGTTTTTTCTCTTGCCACTGGTCCTTTTGAGTCACGGCAAGATCCGATTCTTCTCGGGCGCCTCGATCGCCGTAGCTGCGATTTGGGGAGCCGGACTTTGCGTGATGCCTGTGGAATCATGGTTCGGGTTTCTTGAAGCAGCCAAGGGGAGCTCGAATTACCCCGGGATGAATGGATACCGCCTCGACTGGTCGTGCAATCTGCTGTCGCTCGCGTATGCAATCCCAACACCCATCCAACCCTGGTTCAAGCAGAGTGTTTGCGTGATTCTCGCGATCTATTGCCTGATAGGTTGTTTTGAGCGACGAAATAGCGATGTTCTATCGCCTGAGAAACTGCTTCTGGTGTTGTGCGCTACGTTTTTACTAAGCCCCCATGCGTACTCCTACGACATGTGCCTATTCTTACTCCCAGTATTTTCGCTTTGCGCACTGCAGCCTCGGAGGGGATTTGCCTACTATACGCTACTGACGATGACGGTCGCCGTATCGGCTGTGGTGCTCAATACACTCAACCTGCCGATCCTACCCATTGTCTTGATCGGAATCGTTTGCGAAATGCGATTGAGAACATGCAGCCCACAAACCGCGAAGTGCTTGGGTACTGATTCCGAGGCCAAACTCCTTTCTGTTGCGACTGCGCGTCGGTCGTGACGCAATCGAACCCGATCGCGGATGCTACTATTCAATTTTCACTTCAAAAATTGAATCAAGGATTGCGTTGCCGCGTCCCCATCACGACCGAGGTTGTCGTTGAGCAGCGAGTGATTCGTATCGTGACTGCCGAAAACGGTGACCGGGATTTCTGCCCCTTTCAGGACTGACTCGAGCCTTCTCGCTTGAGCTGATGTGTCTGGGTTACCTGAGAAGAACAGGATCAGAAAAGGTGGGATTCCCTTGTTCTTCGAAACGTGAGTGACCGCGGAGAAGTCGACGTGCTTGAGTGGGTCATTGCCGAACTTTTGGCGATGGCCGAAGGTTGGCATTTTGTCCCCATAAATCATCTGGCGATGCTCTGCTGTCATGATGATTTTCGGGATGTCATAAGTGTCGCCGTCCACAGGAATGCATCCCTTGAGCGACGAGAATGGTACGCCAAGTTCCTTGAGATACCGATCGTCGATGCATAGAAGAGCGGCTAGTTGAGCTCCAGCGGAATGACCACCGAGGAACAGTTGATCAGGGTCACCCCCATGCGCGTCTATGTTTTTTCGTACCCAGGCGACTGCTAGAGCCACATCGCGGACGAGTTCGTCCATAGTCACATCTGGCAACAGCCGATAATTGCAAGCTACAAAAACGTAGCCTTTGTCCATAAAGAATCGTGGTTTGACAGCCACATCCGATTTATCGCCAGTCTGCCAGCCACCACCGTGGATCCAGATTACTACTGGTCGCTTTCTATTCCTTGCACTCTCGATTGAACGGTAGACATCGAGAACATGTCGGGGATGACCATCATTCAAGTACGGGATATTCGAGACCAACTCCTGCGAAGACGCTAGCTGGGCGTGGGTGTTTTCGGGGGATACGAGTTGCATGCTGATGACTAACACGAGAGTTAGTGAGGTTGACCGAATGATCATTTGAGATCCACTCAAAAATAGGTATGGGAGGGATGCAAATCGCAGCCGCACCAAATTCTACTCAGAAACTTAAGGATCAGAGTACCAGGTGGGATGTTGGATGAATGCTTCGGTTCGCTATTGACCTGGGTAAACGATTTCAGGTACACCCACAGGCAAGTTTCGTCGTTCCCGAGGAACCTGAAGGGTAGCCCGATGTTGTTTGGTCAACGGATTGCGGTTTGTTTTTTTGCATGTTTATCGATCGTTACGTTGGCTAACGGGCAGGAGTCTCCAAGTTCGGATTCATCGAGTCGTCGGCTACCTAGCGATGAGAGTGGGTCGAAACTGGTGGAGCCGAAGCGGTTGCCGGCCAAGTTCGCCAGCGGTGCAAATCGATTGCCCGCCGAGAACGGAGAAAAACCGAACTCGGGGACGGATGCGGCACCTCAAAAACTTCGCGATGTGGATCCCAAAAAACTGACCGAGTCGGCTGGGCCAGAGTCAGAAGAGAAGGTATTGCTCCGATATAAGTTCTCCGACGGCATGGTAATTCATGGTGAGGTAACCCACCTTGCGAAGAACGGGACGCGGATCGATTCGGTTGAGCAAGAGGCGAACTCTCGGACCGTGACTGACAAGTCGTGGCGTGTGATTGACGTTACCAACAGCTTCATCACATTCGAGTATTGGATTGATGGGATTGACATGTCGCAGCAGGTTGGCGACGCCGAAGAGATTCGTTACACCTCACGTGAGCCAGGCGATTCTATACCGCCACAATTCTCCATGGCTGCAGAGAAGGTAGGCAAACGAGTCTCCACAATCCGCATCGACGATACCGGAATGGTGGTGGCTCGCAGTGACATTCATAATCCACCGCACATGGGGATGGGAGATGTGACCATGCCGCTTCCCAAGAATCCGGTTTCGATCGGCGCAACCTGGGAGATTCCTCGCGAGATGAAAATCAATCGCAAAGATGGCACACAGCGGATCGTAAAGTTTCGAGAGTTGTTCAAACTCGAAAAGATCAGCGCGGGGGTCGCAACTGTTTTGGTGAAGAGTGAACCACTCTCGACAATGGGGGAACCATCGGAGGAAGCACAGATCCTTCAACAGTTAAGCAATGGCACGATCCGTTTTGATATCGACGCGGGGAGGATGATCTCTAAGGAACTGGCGTGGGATCATCAAGTGGTTGCGTTTTCAGGAGCTGGCAGTGTGCTCGAGTACTCCGCTCGGTTGGACGACAAGGTTTCCTCCGTGGACGACACTCGCTCGTCTAATCCAACACGGTCCGCCAAGGTGTTCGGCTCGGGTGCGAAGAAGTAAGCATCGGTTTAGCAAGTGCTCACCGAGTTTAGGAGCGAGCCAAACTCATAGGTAGCGATTGAAAATATTTTCGAGCATTTCTTGGCGACCGCTTTCGTTGGTTGCGGCTTCTCCTCGGCCGGTGATGTAGGCATCAAGCGATTCGAATGTCGCCCGGCCGGATTCGATCTCGTGCCCGATAC
>CAYXFO010000397.1:0-4142 GCA_964464255.1 uncultured Pirellula sp. | reverse complement strand
TACGCGTTCCATTCGAGTCAACGGCCCGAGTGGGTTGTTTGGACTGTGGAGATCCCTCGATTTGGGGCTTCGCTCGATCGAGCCAGACCATCTGTTCGTCCCATTTGGCAATCCGATCGCATCTTGTGCAGGAATCCCCAATCCGATATCGAGCCGACTGAAACGGAAAGGTGTAGAGTCGGAAATCGTCCTGCTATCTGGCAAGTACGCACACCCTCAGACGGGCCGAATCGCGAAGATGCGCGAGCAGATCGCGCTGATGATCCTCGATCGCGGGCCATGGTCGCGGATTCATCACATTGTTCCGCATGCAGTACGAGCGATGAAGAGCTTTTCTTCGCATCTTGATTGCATCGCTACCCTACTGCCGGACCCAGTCGACAAACCGCCGGAGATGACCAAGGAGCAAGCACGCATTCTTTTGGGTATTCCCGCTGCTGGGCGTTTGATTTCATTGGCAGGTCTGCTTGAGAGGCGAAAGGGAGTCGCGGAATTGCTCGGGGCCTTCGAACAAGCATTGCCGAAACTGAGGCAAGACGATCGAGTTTTGTTAGCGGGCAAAGCGACGCCGGAAATTCGTGAGTTGTTAGCAACACGCTATTCGGATCGGATAGCAGAGGGAAGAATTCAGTTCTTGAATCGCCACTTGTCCAACGAGGAATTGTGGGGAGCGTGCATCGCGGCAGATCTCGTTTGTACTCCTTATCCTCATCAATTGTTCTCAGCGAGTATCGTTATTCGGGCAGCCCGTGTTGGTGTGCCGGTCCTAGCTAATGCGATCGGGTGGATGCAACAAACCATATCGCAATTCGGGCTTGGCACGACATGCGACACGTTGAATCCCGAAGTCTTCTCAAACAATCTCGTAACTAGCCTGGATGCGAGCGGCTCGTTCAACATTGGTCCGGCAGGTCAACGATTCCTCGCATTCCACACCCCTGAGAATTTCGCGTCACGACTGACGCGCCGAGTTGCCGAACGGGTAGGTCGCCGTGATTTCGCCCCTGAAATTTCCTGGGAAGAAGTTTTGTCGACTCCCTGTCAGATACTTCAATCTGCGTGAGTGACTCACTTCTTCAAGCGTCGGCCGGTTTTGGGGTCGACCTGAATCTCCAGATCCTCATCGTTATCCACATAAAAGACGAAGCCGTTAAACATCTCGTCCACTGTTTGCGGCCCGTATCCGACGGTTTTTTCAGGATCCGGGTTATAGGGGTTGAACGTCGAGTTATCGAAGTGGGCGATCGCCTCGATGCTCGTCCCCTTCGGTAGGATCTTGGACTTTGGACGCAGTTCGTAGCCTAGCTGCCATTCAAAGTTGTAGTTCGGGATCTGCAGCAGACATTCACGCTTTCCATCCTCGAAATTCGCAAAGAACGTCATGTCTCGGCCACGGACGTGCATGTGAGTGAACAAGCCCAAGAGATCCGCGTTGTGCTTTAGCTGATGCGAGGAGCGAATTTTGAACGCCGGGTCGCGAGGAGGAATATTCCAGCCGCGAGGATCGAGAACGAAGTGGTGCAATTGCTTGCGAATCGTGTCTTTCGGAAACCGCAATCCAACTTGAATTCGGCACTTCTGCTCTGTACCGATCGTGGTGTAGTGAATCTGCAGTCCAAGTGCCGCTCCGCTCGGGATTCGATAAGCGACACCGTTTCCAAATTTGCCTAAATCCATCGGTTGACCACCTGGAACGTAACCGGTGATAAACGTCTCGTCGCTGGCTCCTTCGCTGGTTGCGTATGCCATATTGCAGTGATGCACGACGGCGGGGTTCTCCGGCCTGATTTCAAAAGCTTCCACCCAGGTTTCATTGAAAAAGACATGCGGCAGGACGACATACTTGTAAGGGACGAATCCAGTTGCCGGAACCTTGTGTTGCTCCAACATGGTGACAACCAGATCCGGCTCACCGATTCGCCACTTGGAGTCGGGATACTCCGGCAACGACGGGGCATCGGAAGGTTCTCCCGCGATGCGGTCCGAATCTAGCCAAAGAAAGAGTGTGCGTTTCTCGGAATCGCTCAACGATCGATCGTTCTGAAATTCACCGTGTTGTTTATTGGCGTACCAAGGGGGCATCGTTTCATCGCGAATCACCTCCCGAATCATCTCTGCGTTGGACGTGAAATCCTGAAAGCTGATTAGCGAAAACGGAGCCGCAGTGTTTGGGCGGTGACACGTAGTGCAGTGATCGTAAACGATCGGAGCAACATCGCGATAAAAGGTGAGGGCCTTATCGCTTCGCATCGGGGTCGGTCCGCTAATCGCACATCCGTCGACGGTCGTCTCCCCGATCAAAACGTCCTTGCCGTGAAGGACTTCCTCCATGGCAATCTGCAAATCGGCTCGCGATGGGTTGGGACGCGTTCCACCAAGTCTGAGTTGGTCGTCAAAACGGCCGCGATAGCGTATGCGATGTTCCTGGTCCAAAACAACAAACTCAGGAGTACGCGATGCACCTAACGCGTTCGCCACGGACAGGTCGTAGTCCTTCACGAAGATAAACGGGAGATCATAGTCGAGTGCCTGCGCCGCAAGATCCCGAATCGAATCCTCAGCACCAACATTCACACAGACAAACAAGACATCCTGGCCCTCGAGTTGGCTGTGCAATTCTTTCATTTTGGGAAGTGTTTTCTTCACCAGTGGGCATTGCGTCGTGATGAAGGCAAAGACATACGCCTTGTGTTCACCCAGGTCTGCCAAGCCGCGAGTGACACTCCGTATGTCCTTGAATTCAAGACTCGCAACCCTGCTGCCAAGCGTTGCCACCGACGGCTTAGATTCCTGGCCCAAGCAGAACGGAGCCAGCCAGAGGGAACTCAGAGTGCCGATCCAACAGACCATCAAGAGAATGATCCCGTACCGACTTGAACGTTTCGTCATCGCAGATTGATTCAGCATTTTTTGTTCCCGAGGAATGCGAGCGGTGCATCGCATTGGTTTTAACCTACGCATCGACGCAATACAACTCGCCCCTTGCTACAACGGCTCCCGGACTTCCTCGTAAAACTCCACAACTGACTAACAGCAACGCCCAATGGCCTCATTGCTTACCAGTTACCTTGTTCGGTGGTTCTGGCGAATTCTTCGGTAGAGCTTTCGAGTTTCGCTTGGGGTTAAGAGACGCTTCGATATAGCGAGCAAATTCCCTCCGTAATTCGCTTCGCGGTCAGCATCGCTGATTTTTGCGGTTTCGCATTCCAACCAAACATCCCACTGATCACCGGCCACATGATTGTGTTCGCGGACTCGCACTTCCCACCAAGCGTTATCGCGCAGGTGGTATTGAGACCACCCTCCGAAGCAGACTCGTTTACCTGGCCGACGGGCGCGCTTTGCCTTGACCAACTTGAGGATACCCGATCTAGGGCAAACATACATGGCATCCACACGAAGCGAATAACCGGGGTATCGTCGAGGAGTTTTGTAGACCGTTGCATCGTCGACAATTTCGACATGAAGATGGACAAACTCGTAGATATGTGCCAGCACATGCCCCTGTACAGCGTTGTCGAATGAAACATGCTCACACAATTCCTGATGAACTTTGTTCCATGGCCGACCGACATTCCCTCGCAGGAATCTGCGCATAGGACCGAGATGCTCATTCAGCCATTTACTTCGACCCTTCCATGAACCGAGCATCGGTTCCTTGGTCGGCATCTCATCGATCGAGAAGGATTGAATGTATTTGCGGTATCCCTTCTTACGAGACGGACTGCGAGACAAATACCTCGGCCGTTCTACGATGACTTTGGCCATGTCGGGTCGCATCGCTTGAAGTTCCTGCCTGTCTACATGGTGATGGCTTGCTGCGACTCTCCCGTCACCGACATCAGAGGCAACTCAAAAGCGTCGCACTTTAAAGAGTCGCCGCAGGAGTCCAAGGTTCATCCTAACCAGCCAAAACCCCAATCATTTTCGTCTCATTTTCCTCACAATAGCGCCGCTTCAAATAGAACCAGCATTCTACTCCATGCCTTTTCGGCTTGGTCTTCGTTGTAAACGCGAGTGTCGGGCGGGCACCAACCATGCCCTGCCGGATATACTTCGATCTCGGCTTTAAGATTCGCATCCGCGAAGGCTTGCTTGAGGACATTTTTTACCTCGGGGCCACGCTGGTCATCGTTCTCAGC
>CAYXFO010000396.1:0-4142 GCA_964464255.1 uncultured Pirellula sp. | reverse complement strand
ATGAAGCTCTTTCTCCCGATGCACAAGGGCCACTGGGGAGCTTCTGCGAGAGCATTTCCAACCGTCCTAAGACCGTGATTAGATTTAAGGCCTCGATCAAGGTTGCAACCAGCGGACCATGGTCTTGGTGACCTTGTCCGCTGCGTCTTGCTGCACAAAGTGATCGGCGTCAGGGATCGTTACTAAAGTCAGGTCTCGATCGAGCCATTGCCAGGTGCCGTTGAGCGCGTCGGACAAGAGCGCCTTGTCCTTGAGACCATGGAACATCAGCACGGGGCATTTCACTCGCGGCCCCGGATCGCTGGGTGCCGTATACGGCTCGCGCGGATAGTTGGCTTTGTAGTAATGGAGCATCCCCTCCATGCTCGATCGCTTGAGCGCCTGGACATACTTCTCCTTGGCCTCGGGATCCTTGACCCATCCGACCAGCGAGTCGACCTTCACGAGCTTGGATGCCTCGGCGGTTTGAAAGAACCTGGCGTAGGCGCTGTTCTTTTGCTGTTCCGGGTTGCTTGCCAATTCGCGTAACAGTCCGTTGGGATGCGGTAGATTGAGAATGATCAACTTGCTGGTCACATCCGGATGACGCATCGCGAACTGCCATGCCACCATTCCGCCCCAATCGTGCCCGACGATGATGGCTTGATCGCGCTCGAAATGCTTGACCACTGCGAGCACATCATCGACCAGGTGATTCATCGCGTAGGATTCGACTCCCTCGGGTTGATCGCTCCAGTTGTAACCGCGCTGGTCGATCGCAACGACCTGATGGTTTTCCGCAAGGGCGGGCATCTGATGCCGCCACGTGTACCAGAAATCCGGAAACCCGTGGATCATGACTACGAGAGGGCCAGTTCCCTTGGTCACGTAATGGATGTTGACCCCGCCCGAGTCGGCATAGCCATGCGTGCCGAGCCCTCCCTCCGAAAGATCGCCCGCAGCAGGCTTCGCATCCTGGGCCTGAATGCCCGGCATCGCCATCCAAGCTATCAGAAACAAAACGGAACACCCGCTCAACGAACCCATACCCAAGCGACGAATCATCATGGCAACCCTCCGTGATGCATGGTAACATCGAACGGAACTCTCCGGTTCGCTTCAACAGGGAAATTCATCATGTGGACACGAGCACTCCTCTTCTTGACCGCGATTGCCTCATGCACTGCGATCATCGCTCAAGAGCCCCCCAAAGCCAATCGCATCCTCTTTCTGGGCGACAGTATCACCTATTCGGGAGGCTACATCGCCAGCCTCGAAGCCGCATGGATCTCCCAGTACCCAGATCGGAATACAGAGTTCCTGAACCTCGGGCTTCCGAGTGAAACGGTTTCTGGGTTATCCGAACCGGGCCATGCCGGAGGTGCATTTCCTCGCCCGGATTTGCATGAGCGATTGGAGCGTGTTCTGGATCAAACCAAGCCCGATCTGGTCATCGCATGCTACGGGATGAATGATGGGATTTACTATCCGCTCGGCGAAGAGAGGTTCCAAGCGTTCCGCTCCGGTCGTGAACGACTGCATGACGCAGTGGTGAAGCGAGGTGCCAAGATCATTCATTTGACTCCTGCTTATTTTGACGCGCTCCCCATCCGCGATCGGTTGCTCCCGGCGGGTCGCGAGGAATACCGACAGCCTTATGAAGGCTACGATGATGTGCTCGAAGCCTATGCCAAATGGCTACTCGACCAACGCGATCGAGGTTGGCAGGTATACGATGTCCATGGTGCGATGAAGCAAGCAGTGCTCGAGGCGCGAAAATCCGATCCGACCTTTACGTTCGCCAGCGACGGTGTGCATCCCAACGCCGCTGGCCAAGTGATCATCGCAGGTCCGCTTGCCAAAGCGTGGGGCCTGCGCATCAAGGATGACGGTTCCCCTGATCACGCTGAGGGAAAGAAGATCTTGGCTCTCGTCGCCAAACGTCAGGAGATCTTGAAGCATGCGTGGCTGACCAAAACCAAACATGTTCGGCCCGGGATACCCGAGGGATTGCCGATCGACGCGGCTCAAGCTCAAGCCGGAGAGATAGCAAAAGAGTTGGCGACACTCGTCGGTAAAAATCGTTGAGCGGGGTCTTTGATCTGAGACGTTGACCGAGGGGTTGACTATTTTTTCCTCGGTGCAATCGTTGCGATCGATACAACCGGACTGTCTCGAGAGGATTCTTATCGAGGTCGGTCGTTTTGTTTCATGTTTCGATTGACCCCGGATACCAGCGTGGCATCTCATTAGTGCGAGACCATAGTCCGGCTTTGTCCGGCCTTGGCATCATCGCCGCCCCAAATCATCGGAAGCACCTCATGAAGCGATTCCACCACCTGATCCCTGTGTTTGCCTTTTTTCTAGGTGGAACCGCAATCAGCCTGTGGGTCGGATCGGAGCAGGCGAATGCTCAGAGTTGCTGCTTTGGCTCGCAACGTCCACCTGCATATCCCGTCGGACCACCCGTCCCGATCAATCCCACGGCACCGGCAGGAACTGCGATGAATAGCTATTACGGTAGCTATGGGACGCTGCCTCCTTCGCCTGGAACATTGCTACCTGCGGGCTTGCCTCAGTCCACCGCTGCGTTCTTTCCGACCGCTGCCTACGACACTCGCTGGATGCAAACCCCTGTAACGTATTACCGCCCCGTGACGCAGTTCGATCCGAACTATGGAACCACGGTAACATCGCTGCAACCGTGTACTTCGTATCAATATCAAGCCGCACGTGTCCCATTGGTTTCCCCGCGAACCATCGGCGATTATTCCTACTCAGCGAATCGCTGGCCAATCGCGGCCACTCCAGGTTACTACCCCAACAACGTTGTTCCCGCAGGCACGGTGCCTGTCGGTACCGTTCCAGGCAGTGTCGCTTATCCAACCATGCAGCAACTGCCCGGCGTTGGAACCCCGGTAACTTCGGGCATGATGGGCTATTCGTCGACCGGGACCAGCTCGGGTCCTGCATCGACTCTGCCATTGGCCACGATGTCATCTCCCGTCGGCGGTGTTGTCACTGCGAACCACATGGCCCCTATGGGATCGGTCCCCTTGGGAACAGGCCAGTATGCTGCAAGTCCCGCAACCGCTTGGATGCCCGCGACCGCTGCACCGACCTCTCAAGTTCCCATCACATCGGCTATCCCGGGCACGGGTACTCCGATCTACACCGCACCTGTTTACACTGTACCTGCAAACACGATGAACCCGTGTCCTAATGGAGTGTGCGCACCGGGTAGTGTTCCTTCGATTCCGGGTGCGACGTCTGTGGTTCCCTTGGGACCGCCGACTGTGATGACGCCATCGAACAACGGCCCATCCGTCATGTCCAATGCCCCGAGTGTAACGAACCCCATTCTTCCAAATGCCGGGGACATTAGGCCGATCATGCCTCCGACGAGCAGTTCCGATCCGGAAGCGACTCGCCAACCCTCGCTGGGAAGTTCTGCGTCGACCTTCCCACTCAAACGAGTGCCAGTGGCTGAGTTCGATCGTCAGGCAACAAGCATCCAAGAGGAATCGCGAGCCCGCGTGAGCATTCCTTCGAATATATCCCCCAACGCAATATCCCCGAACGCAATATCCCCCAGCAATACGCTCCAGCCTCTGAAGGCACCGAGCGAACTGGATGCCAAGCCGCGGTGGAATCCGAAGCTCCTTCCTCCGTCGAAGGGGGACAGCGGCGAAACCGTAGCATCGACTTCAACGGGTTTCTGCGTTACTGTATAGGCATTCAATTCCGGTCAGTTCGCGGGATCCTGTAGCGGTAATGGCATGAAGACTTGGACCACTCTCGCGTTGCATGGTCCCAATCGCTGGTCTTCTCGAAGCGTATTGGAGCTTCATGTTGCTCCGGATCTCGCTTGCCAGCCCGCCTCTGCGGCCCTTTCTCACAACGCAGCGGACGTACTGAAGGACTTTCTAGACTCTGGGAACTACACCACGACTCATGCTCAGAGTGTCGAGGTAGCGACACGCCTGCTCGGCGAAATCCGCAGTGCATCGACCCGCGGCGAGCTCTGGGGTGCGATCGCCCAATGGATGAGCGCCATGGCTGGCGTCCCTTCACGCTTCCTATCCCCTCCTTCCTTCAAGTCCTCTTCGTCCCTTCCGTCCTCTTCGTCCTCTTCGTCCCTGTACCCCATCGCTGCCTTGGAA
>CAYXFO010000395.1:0-4160 GCA_964464255.1 uncultured Pirellula sp. | reverse complement strand
TGACAAAGGAGACCATAGGAGCCGTTTGAGGGCCCGTGCCGTCCGGGTCGGGGAGTGTGTAGCTGGCGAGATTCGCTCCGGAGTGCGTCAGAGTCGTCGTCCGACCTGAGAAATGGCTGACACTGGTGACTTTGCCGGAGGTGTAGGTCAGATTGGTCACGCGGCTGAACGGGTCGGTGATGCTGATCAATTCGTCCGCGATGCCATCGCTGTCGCGATCCGCATAGGCGAGCGAGGTCGTGTTGCCGTTGGGGTCGACGACACTGGTCAATAGACCGAGGGTCGAGAAGTTGAAGACGGTGCCGGTCTTGGAGGTCAGGGTATAGGTACCGTTGGCGTTCTTGACCAGTGCGTGGACGTTGGTGTCTCCGGCAGCGCGTTGATAGGTCGCACCGGATTTCGCGAACCAGAGGGTGTCGCCGTTTCCTCGGACCAGCAAGGCACCTGCCGCGCTGTCATGGACACGATCCAGTCCATCGAGCCACCAGCCCGCACCGTATTCGCTCGCGCTGCGATTGACGATCGCTTGTCGGCCCGAAAAACTTTGGTTGAACGTGGCGCCCGAAATCGTCATCGTCACGGTCAGCGTGTAGTCGTAAACGCCAGTCGGCAATGCCGAGCCGTTTGCTTGAAGGGCGAACCGCAAGGCTTGCCCGGCGGCGATGCCTGTGGTGGAGTAGGCGAAACTGGGACCGGCAACTCCGTTGAACGTCAACCGTGCGGAGATGGCCGATGGGACCGCGACCCCGGGTGCAAGCTGTGTATCGACCGCAATGATGGGGTTGGTCAGCGCGTTGGAGCGATAAATCAAGGCTTGATCGGGAGTGATGGTTTCCATCAGTTGCAGGCCGCCGGACGCGGCCAATGAGCCGTCGGTGCCCATGGAAGAACCTTGCGGAATATTAGATCGCAACTGGCCGTCGGCGGCCGGTTGAGATCGGGAGAACAAGTCCATCGAGTCGCCCAAGGGAGAGAAGTAGTTGCCGTCGAGATTCTGTCGTCCGAGCAGCCGGGTACCTACGGCGATGGCGATCGAGGCAGTGTTTCCAACGTTGACACCGTCGCTGTTCGGTAGGTGAAGGTATCGACGCCGGTGAATCCGGCGTTGGGTTGGTAGGTGAAGGTGCCGTTGGAGTTGAATGCGACCAAGGTTCCATTGGTCGGATTAGTGACCACGCTGTAGGTCAATGCGGTCGAATCGATATCGAGGTCGTTGACCGCAGGTGCAGCGGGGGAACTTGAGGTGGTGACGACTAGATTGGTATTGGCTGGAGTGTAGTAGGCCAGATCATCACGTGCGATCGGGTTAGCGGCCATGAGGGCTCGGAGTTCGAGCGATTCATAGAACAAGCTACGAAACCGGCGTCGCGATCCGGTGCGGGAACCGGCTAATCGCCGAATCGCGCTGCGCAGTGTGTGTGTGTGTGTGTGTGTGTGCAAAAAGCGAGCCAAGCTGTCCGCGGAGGCGGGACAGGGAAGGAAACATCATGATGCCCGCAAGGGAAGAGTACGAAAGCGAAGCACAAAGGCTGCGGTCCATCGAATCGTGTTTGGGCGAACAGGGGAGCGTCATGCTCCGCGAGGGGCTCGTATCATTGACGTGCGCGATTAGAACATTTCAAAACCGCAAGTCAAGAAAATTTTTGAAGAATTGTTTCGATCGTTCCGAGCGTTGAGGTTCGTCGGAGATGATGATCTGCGATATCGTGTCTAAGAGCGGAACATAAGTGTGTTACCCAAGTGCTTAGCACCAAACGCAGCGTTGGGCGGGCTTCCGCGTGGTCGAACTGATCAGCGATTATTCTGCCAGCCCTTCGGGCCTGGATGCATCATTCGCTCAGCGTTGAAAGTCCGACCGAAACTACTTCGGCGCAGCGTGTTGTTTACGCGAATCAATGACTCCTGACACACTCCTGAAACCATTGTTTCGAATTGAGTAAATCTCGCTCCCAGCTTTTCTTTTTTTGCCCGAATATTTTTTTGCCCAGTCGGTTTTTAAGATCCAAGGAAACTCAATTCGCGTCAGTCCTCGTCAGCCATTTGCTTGGAACTCTGGCCACCATAGAACCACGCTGTATCGATCACGGCAACGCGCAGGTCGATGACATCTTGCATGCGCCAATCGGGCAGGTACTCGCAAGTCCAGTAGTTGACGATCGCTTTGCCATCGCGCGTGAAGCGACAACTCGGGTTGGAAAACGCGCGGCTCGGATCGGTTTCAATGTTGCGTATGCTTTGCCACGATTTGCCATGATCCCGCGAGATGGCAGAACTGAGCGGACTCCGTTTCCCGTAATGCGAGCGGAACGATGCGTCGTAGTGATGGTTCCAGATCATCAGCAGATCGCCGGTCCCGGGGATCCGCGTCAGTTCCGGGCATGATTCAGGGGTGATGAGATCGCTCGCCCACGGTTCGCTCCAGGTTGCACCCTCATCGCTCGATTCGGAAAAGAAAAGTTTCCCAAGCTGATTTCGCATGACCATCAAGACACGTCCATCTAATGTTTCTTCGACATGCGGTTCCATGGCACCTCGTTTTGGAAGTGCAATGCGTGAGGGCGATACATGCCATGTCACCCCATCGTCGTCGCTGTACAGCATGGTCGCTGAATAGGGGCCTGTTTCCGCCCCGTGTCCAGGTTGCGGAGGACTAGCAGGCAACAGCAAACGGCCCGATGACAATCGCTTGATCGTTCCGTTGCACAGCGAGAAATCTTGCCTAGGTACAAACTCCGATAGCGAGGTGAAGGTCTGACCTTCATCGGTCGATTTCCAAACATGATTCGTCAGCGCCCCTGGACGATGTTGACGCATGAAGACTAGTAGAATGCCACCATCGCGAGCACGAATAAGGCTTGGCGAATACACGTTCAGATCGCCCGATGCGGTTTCGGTAATGACCCGATGCTTTCCCCATCTTCGCCCTCCATCAGACGACTCCTGAGCGACCAGTCGGGTCTTTGCGAAATCGCTTCCGTCTCCAGCGAACTCCATGTAGACCAACAGCAGTCGACCGTCCGCAAGCTCGATCACATCCCCTTCGCTTTTGCGGGTGTAGTCCGATGCACTTTTGGCCACGGTTACGATCTCGGGATCTGGTGCACTGAAGTGGGAATAGGCGACAGGTTGCCAGTAACCGTGCATCGCGCAGTGCCCGTCTTCTACATGAGTAACCGGCCAGACCGATGTCGCATTGAACGCTTGGCCATCGAACGCCTTGCTGTCGACCTCAGCTACATAGAGTTGCATCGTCCCGCTCCGATCGGAGCCGAACAGGATCCACTTTCCGTTGGGTGATACCGCAGGGTGATAGTGACGCGTTTTCGGTGGTGAATGCGTCAGGCGATTCGTGTGCCCCTCGAGATCCGCTCGCATCAGTTCGATACTGTCTCCGATCTTGGATGTGTAGTAGATGCTCTGGCTATCGGGTGCCCAGACCGGCACGTCGCTGCTTTCGCTGTGGAAGTCGGGATGCTTCAGCACCTCGACTACACCGCGATATCCTCCGCGATCGGCGAGTTTGCGAAGACCGGTGCCATCGTTCCTCACAATATGTGGGTGGCAGTTGTAGTGTTCGCCGGAGAGGAACATCAACCACTGGCCATCGGGTGACCACTGCGGCACGAAGTTGAATGCGTTCCCTGTCTCGATGCGTTGCTTTCCGGTCCCGTCCGCGTTGGCGATATAGACTTGGTAGTCTTCATGGTAGCTGATGCGCGAGCCATCGGGCGAGGCGCTGTAGCCATAGCTAAACCCTGTCCCGCCTCCGGATACATCTCGTTTATTGCCACCATCGAGATCCATTTGAAACGGCTTGGAGATCCCATTGATGAGCGCAGTGAAACCGTAGCCTTTGCCGTCTGGCAAGAAGAACAGACCGGTGTTGTAAAGACTGACCCGATCGTTCGCTGTCAGGTTCTTGATGGAATTATTGTGGATATCGACCAAGCACGAGTCGACGAGCCAGCCCTCGGTCATGCGGAACGATTTATGTTCTCGCTCCCACCGGGCATTGGCGGGATCTTCCCAGGAGTTGTAGACGATTGCGTGTCGACCATCGGGGGACCAACCGGCAAACTGGGTCCAACTGTTTTCTTTATCAGCGAGTTCCGATCCGATCGCTCGTCGCTGCGAACCGTCAGCCCGAACCACATAAGCCC
>CAYXFO010000394.1:0-4166 GCA_964464255.1 uncultured Pirellula sp. | reverse complement strand
GTCTCAGACCGTCCCACTTCATGTCTACGCCATCGTAAACCTGTTTCTGTCTCCCCCATTTACGGTTGTCTTCGATGTTGGGGGGGAGATTCCGAAGGGCGAGCCAACGAACCCATCGGCTCAGCTCCTCCAACTCCGATTCGCTAGGCCCCATCGTCGCCGGACTCGATCCTTCAGCAAACTCGGTGCTCCGAGGGGCCGGTCGCTCCGAATCGGGAATGGAAACGACGGCATGCGAAGCCATCACTACCTCCGAGGAATCCTTCGACTCGGCAGGCTGAGGTGACCACGGGAACTCCAATTCCTCCAGTCCGTGAAACCAATCATCGAACGAGGGTGATTGCCCACATGCTGCTGGCATAACGCGGGAATCAATCAGTCCGATCGCACAGCAAGCAAGCCAGCACGCGATTATGCAGATCGATCGCCAGACGCGACCGCTACCCTGGTTGCATCGCTGCATTTCTATCGCTCCCTCGAGTCTTGTGTCCGACATCTGCCACCGCTCCCACGTTACAATAGGAGTTCTTCGGTTGTCGATCCCATCCTCTTTGATTCCAACTGCGGTTATGCCATTTACTCCATCATTCATGCATGTGGCAAGCGTTTTTTGCCTCAATGCCGCTTTGCTCTGTTCGTATGCTTTCGCTCAAACTGCCAATCCTGAGATTGCAAAGGAATTGGCGGAGCGGGCTGTCGCATCCGGAGATGCTGCTCGTGGGCTCCGCCTATTCACCCGCGCCAATCTTGCTTGTTTTTCATGTCATCGCATCGGAGATGCCGGAGGCTTGATCGGACCGGAGTTGACGGAGACCAGCCGAACACGAACCGCTGTCGAGCTTGCGGAAAGTCTGCTGTGGCCCAACCAAACGGTTGCTACCACGTACCAACCTTACAAAATCCAACTCGAGGATGGCACGGTTCTATCCGGATATGTCCGTGGCAGCCTCGACGACAGCCAGCCGAACATCGTGTGGATCGAACCTGCGACTCGCAAGGAACAATCCATCGATAAATCGGATATCGAGCAGATGCAGCCGTCGGCTTCCCTGATGCCCGTTGGGCTCTTTGAGGCCTTGTCACCACCCGAGCAAGCCGACTTGCTACGGTTCCTGATCGACCTGGGAAAGCCGAACTCACTCGACCGCAAAGCGATTGAAGCTGCCGTCCAATCGGCCAGCACGCACTCGCCGATTCGCTTCGATTGGTCGGCTTCCCCGTTGTATCCCGAGCTGCGACCTTTGCATGGCGAACACATCAATCGCAATCGCTTGTACGACTTCTATTCCAAACAGGCTGCGCACTTTTCCAAACTGACACCTCGACCAGCATGGATCGAGGAGTTTCCAGGATTGGATGGTTCCAAATTCGGGCATTGGGGTAACCAGAACGAGGAATCATGGAAGGGGAACACTTGGGCAAGTTTGGATATGGGGACGGTGCAATCGAATGTGCTGGTCGGATTGCAGCGACCTATCGCACGCGCTGTGGCGGTACGATTCGGTGACTCGCTTCAGTGGTCGGCATGTTTCAACACAGACACGCTCGGCTATGAAGCCATGTGGCGAAACGGATTTGTATCCTACTCCGATGTTCGACAAGGATACATCGATGGTTTTCGCATCGCAGGCGAAGTCTTGCCCTTAGGGGACTATGCGAAACCCGCTGGCACCGGAGCCAATCCTGCTGCGACTCGTCGTTACCGCGGACTCTATCGACATGGCAAGGAGACAGTATTCGCGTATGAACTCGACGGCGAACTGCATCTCGATTGCCTTGATGTCCGCGCAGGGGAGATCGTGCGCACCATGTCCCCGGCATCGAGCCATCCCAAAGCCTATGCACTGAAGGGTGGGCCTTCGCAATGGCCACAACGTATCGCAACCAAGATCATTCGGGGCAAGGGAGACGGCTATGTTGTCGATCGAATCGAGTTGCCCACAGACAATCCTTGGAAGACACCGCTCGCTTGCGGAGGACACGCGTTTCTCAGCGACGGCCGCGCAGTAGTGGTGACCATGCAAGGGGACGTTTGGCTGGTCGATGGCTTGGATTCGGAACAGGCTCTGTGGCGTCGCATCGCCGCCGGAATGCATCATCTGCTCGGGGTCGTCGTCCATGACGATGTCATCTACACGCTGGGGCGGAATCAGATCACCCGATTGCATGATCTAAACGGCGATGACGAGATCGACTTCTATGAATGCTTTTCCAATGCGTTCATCACTTCGCCCAGCGGGCATGATTACCTGTGCGGACTCGAACGCGATGGCGATGGTTACTTCTATTTCGGATCTGGAAATCAAGGGATCGTCCGCATCTCACCCGACGGTCGCGAAGCAACGGTGGTCGGTGTCGGATTCCGCAACCCAGATGGGATCGGCCTTCTGAAAGATGGAACCATCACGGTCCCATGCTCCGAAGGGGATTGGACACCGACCTCGATGATCTGTCAGACTGAACCCAAGACCGGTGGCCCCATCGAATCGCGTTACGCAACGAGCGAACCTCCGTTTTACGGTTATCGCGGTCCTCGCAACAATCAGAAGATCGAACTCCCGCTCCTGTATCTGCCACGCGGTATCGACAACTCCAGCGGTGGCCAAACCCACATCGACCATCCCGCCCTCGGACCACTCAACGGCCAAATTGTTCATACCAGCTTTGGCACAGGCACTGCACTGATGATTTTGCGAGACCGCGTCGGACAGCAATGGCAAGGGGCAGCAGTCCCGCTTCCCGGCGAGTATCGCAGCGGCATTCATCGCGCACGCGTCCGACCTCAAGACGGTTGTATCTACATGACGGGCATGCATGGATGGGGCACCTATACGCCGGATGCCGGTTGCTTTGATCGGTTGCGATACACCGGTTCATCGGTGCAACTTCCGGTGGGATTCCATGTGCATGCCGATGGAGTGCGCATCGATTTCAGCGAACAGCTATCTGCCAAAAAGATCAGCGATGTGAAGAATCATTTCGCTCAATGCTGGAACTATCGATACTCACCAGGCTACGGATCAAAAGAATACTCAGTCATTCATCCAGGAGCGATCGGGCACGATGTGCTCGACATTCGTTCAGCGCAGGTTCTCGAAAATGGCCGCTCTGTTTTTCTGGAGATTCCAGATATTCAACGATGCAGCCAATTGCATCTATGGATTCAAACCGACGCTCCGTATCCATCCGAACTCTTCGCCACGGTGCATGAGCTCGACGAGCCGTACCTCGCACAATACCGTGAACGAAATTGGATGCAAACCAAATCGCCACATCCTATGCAACGCGATCTGGATATGTTGACCAAGAGGATACCGAACCCGTGGGCGAAACCTGTAGAAGGTGCCCGCTCCATCGCCATAGAAGCTCGTGACAATCTTCAATTCTCAACGCGTCGTATGGAAGCCAAACCAGGAGAGCGGCTCGCACTGAAGTTTAAGAACCCCGATGTCGTTCCGCATAACTGGGCATTGATCAAGCCGGGCTCGCTGGAATCGGTAGGGGATATGGCCAATAAGTTGATCGGCAGCCCCGACGCCTACCTGCAACAGTATGTGCCACAAAGCGATTCGGTGATTTGCTACACCGACATCGTCGAACCGGGCGAGGAGTTCACGATCTATTTTGTAGCGCCTGCTACACCGGGGACCTATCCGTATCTGTGTACTTTCCCGGGGCACTGGATGGTGATGAACGGGGAGTTGATTGTGCGGGAGTGACGGCAATTCTCCCCGAGACGGACCGCCAGTCGATCTCCAGTCCGTTGCTTGTCACGACGACCGACTCGGAAGTCCGTCCCATCCACGCCGGGGGGTGATCAGATACAGGGTGGCACGCTCGGAGGCTTTGCGACGGGCGTGGGAGCCGATAAAGCCCGCCACCATCCGATCATCATCCGACGGGGATAAACCCGCGTCTAGCAGCCACTAGGTGGATGGCACGCAACTTGATTAGGTGGGTGGCATGCAAGTTGATTGGGCAAAAGATGGAGGGCAAAAAAATGTTGGGGTAGAAAGATTTTTTTGTTAGGGGGTGGGATCGAATCGTTGATGAACACTCATGAGACGCTGATCGTGAAGCCCAACGCAACCTTCTTGCTCCCTTCTCCCCCGCGGGGGAGAAGGGTTGGGGATGAGCGACCGTCTAGTAAATAGGCAATAGAGCCG
>CAYXFO010000393.1:3182-4179 GCA_964464255.1 uncultured Pirellula sp. | reverse complement strand
CTACATCACCGGTCGCTTTGGCTGATCGGATGCTATTTTCTTTATCAACAAGGGCGTGCCGACGATGTCTGAATCCCCCGCCAGCGTTTCCATGTTTCGAAACATCTGTGGAGTGCAGAGTCATGTCGACTTTGCTGATACCGCAGCGAATCTGCAGCGCATGCTCCGATGGCTTGAGCATGCCGATACAAAGAACATGGATTTGGTCGTATTCCCGGAATGCATGCTGAGTGGATACTGCTTTGCGAGCCTCGAGGAGGCGATGCCTCACACCGAGACCGTCCCGGGACCGGCGACCCAAGCCATCCAGAAGGTGTGCGAAGATCGCTCGATGTATGTCGCATTTGGCCTGCTGGAGAGAGATTCGCAGGGGCGAGTATTCAATAGTTGTCCGTTGGTTGGCCCCTCGGGAGTGATCGCCAATTACCGCAAAGTCCATTTGCCCTTTTTGGGGATCGATCGCTTTGTGACCCCGGGAGACCGCGGATTCCAGGCATTCGACGCCGGAGAGATGCGGGTCGGTATCCACATCTGCTACGACGGTTCTTTCCCTGAATCATCGAGGTGCTTGGCTCTCGACGGCGCGGACTTGCTGATTCTCCCCACCAACTGGCCGCCTGGGGCAGAAACCTTTGCTCGTTATCTTCCTAACGCTCGGGCTCTCGAGAACAACGTCTACTTCATGAGTGTCAATCGTGTCGGAACCGAACGAGGCTTTCGGTTCATCGGCAATAGCCGAATTTGCGATCCGAACGGTCTACCCATGGCTGAGGCATCTCATGAAGAGGAAGGGATCATTCATGCCAAGATCGATTTAGGTCGCGCTCGCAACAAGAGATTGGTGCGTGTCCCCAAAGAGCATATCATCGATCGATGGGCCGATCGCCGTCCGGAATCCTACGGTCGCATCGTTGAGCCTCATCAACTCCAGCGAGACACTCAGTAAACGCTCTTATCACTGTTTTCGAATCTCAAAACGGAACTATCGCTCTTGCGC
>CAYXFO010000393.1:0-3172 GCA_964464255.1 uncultured Pirellula sp. | reverse complement strand
CGATCAATGGAATACGAGCGAGGGCTTACTCTGCATGCCCATCCGCAATGAGCCCGATCGGATCCACGTTCAATTTCGGCAGTCCGTTTCGGATCGCCCATACCGCAGCTGCTGTCCGATCTTTCGTCTTCAGTTTGCGAAGAATATTTTGTACGTGTTCCTTCACAGTCTCCAAACTGATTCCCATGGAAGTCGATACTTCGCGATTGCTGAGACCAAAAGCTAAGTGCGCGAGGACTTGGCGTTCCTTGGGTGTCAAGGATTTGCCTTGTGGTCCTTGATACTCCGGCACGCTGCGAAAAAATTGCTTAGCGATCGGAATGATCGAACCATTCGGACGGTTCTGTTGGCTAACAGAGTTGCAGGAGTCAATCAGTCGTCGTGTCGATTGCCGCTTTGTGATGTAATCCCACGCGTCGCAGGACGCTGCTCGTGCGATGTGAGTTGGATTGCCGTTGTAGGTGTGCAGGATCAATTTGATTTCCACGTGGCGATTCGAATGCTCATGCCAATAATCGAGCATATCATCCTTGCCGATCTTAATTTCCGAGATCAGAACATCGATCGATTGAGAAACCAAGATCGGTTCCAATTCAGCAAACGATTGAAACCCACCAACCCATTGAAACTGAGCGTGCTCGCAAGCTTTCTGAACACCCAGCAAACAAAGAGTGTTGCCGTCGATACAACTTACTCGCAGTACCATTCTTCAACCTACAATACATCACCGCACGGGCGACATGCGGTGTGGGACGTGATGGATGAGCGCCAACAGTTATCTAACTGATGTTTTTCCAAGGAGCCTAAGTGTAACAAAAGCAATACGGGAAAGTGTGCAGAGAAGCACTATTTTCGGGACAGATCGCATCGCTTCAGGGAGAGGTGACCTGCAATCGAATCCCGTCTGACCGCAATTGCAATCCGGATGCCTCACTGATCCGATTCAGGATCTCATCGAAGGTGACCTGTTCAAAAACCAGATCCAATTCCTGCCGAAGGACCGTTTGAGGAAGGTCCGGCATCTCGAGCTGAAGCTGTTTTTGCTTGGCTAGACTATTCAAGATTGCCTGCAACTCGCCTCGGTAACGACCGGTGTAGCGTACATTTGAACTATCGGAAGGGATGGGGTTTTTAGGTGGAGGTGCGAGCGGGCGGACGAGTTCGCGATGGGCGGAAACGGGCGCCACAATGATCCAACGGGTCTTTGCCTCCTCGCCGACTCGCCGGACTTCGATATCGGACCAGCGACTGCGCCACTCCTGCCAACGCTCCTTCCCCAGCTTGGCGATCTCGGTTCGATATTCCCAAGGAACACGCTCGGGCGCAATATCCTTATCGATAGGAGCGACCGAGATGATCCCCTCGTCTCTCAGCACAGGCTGCAGATCGAAATTGCTCAGTAGTCCAATGGCTACTACCAAGGGAGAGGTTTTCTCGAGTCTCGTAGCACCCCATACATCGTGCTCGATTTGAGCTGGATCAAAATCATTCAACGGAAAGCGTTCACAGAAGGCCTGCAAGACGTCGCTCGCTACCGCCCCTTCTTCCCACGCGA
The DNA here is from genome assembly GCA_964464255.1 of uncultured Pirellula sp. Taxonomy (GTDB): domain Bacteria; phylum Planctomycetota; class Planctomycetia; order Pirellulales; family Pirellulaceae; genus JBKCUI01. Next base: position 1,617 of record CAYXFO010000393.1, on the reverse strand, counting down.
GAACTGTCTCTTCGATTCGCAGCCATGATCGCGGGATCTTGCTCACCGCGAGAGCCCAGTATGCCGTCTCTAGATGCGCAGCCATCCCCTTGGGTACAATCATGACTACACCATCTATGTAGGCTGCATCGGCATTGATTTGTTCAGCGACTCCGGCAATCGATTCCCCAAGCGTCGTCCATGACTCGGAGAGTACAGGCTCGGTATCCTTGGGGATACGACGATCCAACCAGACAGGCGTTGAGTAACCGATCCGCCATTGAGCAATCACATCGAGCAACGGCATGCGAAGGTTTTTTGATTGCCAATTTTTTTGAAGCGAACTGGTTAAGGCGATAGACGATGCGGTTTGATAAGGATGAGTCTCCTGCCCAAGGGCCGGGCACATGATCACGAACCACGACAGGAAGCAATAATATGCCATCCAAGTCGATGTCAGAATTACCGAGGTCGTGAATGTCAATTGCATAAACGGTAGAAAATCATGATTTCATGGAATCGATTGCGAATGGGATTCGCACCGACTACAGTGGAACCTGTCGTCACTCCTTGATGATTGTAGCACCATTCGAGATTGTTGAGAAAACCATGAGCCGACTGCCGAAGCTGGTGGAATTTTTCAACGCTTGCCTCAGCGAGCGAGGTGCCTCCGTCGCGTTTGCCGCCGTTCAGGTGGCAGCATGGTATACCCCTGCTACGCTTTTTCGGTTGATCGGAGCGTCGAAGTCCCAGGTTCGGATGGCTGCTGCGTGGGGTTTGGGGCTAATCGGAGATGAAATGCACCTAAAGCCCCTCGGCCATATGTTGCAAGACGATATTCGAGGAGTCCGTTTGGCCGCCGATGAAGCCCGTCGCAGTATTCTGTTTCGCACGCAAAGTCCATGGCATCGTCGCACCGCTGAAGAGGTCGAGGATTTTTTGGCTTCTTCGGAAATGGAAAAGGCCAGCAACCTCGCCGATCAACTCGTTGAGGAGACGGAGCTGCGTTCCGATGCGTATCTTCTGCGGGCATGGGTCCGCGTTTGCAATGCTCAATGGGATGCCGCCATTGAGGATTGCAAAAAGACCCTGACAATCGATCCATTTTGTTACCGAGCTTGCGTGGCTCTCGGACAATGTTTCTGGCACCAGAACCGCAACGCCGCAGCCCGCGAATGCTTCTACGAGTCGATGCGATTGTATCCCGACTTCGAGCCCGCTCACGTCGCCCTGAGAATGCTGTACGGTTCCAACTCGGTCGTATGAACTACCGGAATGGAACTCCGTTTGTCGGCTGATTCGCTACCGATGGCGAGGTTCCCGATGGACGCTCGAGCAGAGTGAATTCACCCCAGACCGGCATGTGATCGGAGATAGTCAGGGCTTCCTCCATCGAGATTCCAAACCAAGCGGCAAAGTCCAAGACTCCGCTCCGCCCCGTATACTCCGAGGTCAGCCCGGAATCGAAGATGATGTTGTCGTACAACTTTGTTTTACGAGTATTGGTCGGCTGATTTTGAATGATCCAAAAAATACCGGGGACCTGTGCCAAGGGGCCGAACTTTGACGGTTCGCAATTCAGATCGCCCATCATCAGAACATCATCTTCGCCAGCCGTCGCCCATTCATATTCACGAA
>CAYXFO010000392.1:0-4185 GCA_964464255.1 uncultured Pirellula sp. | reverse complement strand
GTGGTAGAGATGGCGGTGGCGGAGGTGGTGGCGGATATCGCCGTCGCTACTAATCGCTAGAGCTCTCGAGAGGATTGGATCTCGGCTCTTACGAAATAGATCTGGGTACTCTCAGTAACTCGACATACCAAATCCAAGCTGGAGATTTTCTTCAGCTTGGATTTTTCTTTTCTGCGGCGATTCCAAAAGATGTTCATTGAACATCCTCTCTTTTTCTTTCGCGTTGTTTTTCTGGGATCACCAAATGTCCACGTCCATTTCTGAATTTTTTTTCGCACCGGAATGCACGCGTTCGCCATAGGACTCGATTGGCCGAAGATTGGCTTGAGAGGATGAAACGCTATCATGGCCCTTAAGGCGAGTTTCGCGACGGGGAACATCGCTCGAGGGGTCGGCGACTTTTTTCCGCGATAGTTTTTCGCGATGGTTCTTTGCAGGGAGGACGACGACATGAAGTCCGAGAAGCTGATGGTGATCAAGTCCGAGCAACTCTTTCGACGGATCATCCATGATCATGAATCGCTTAGAGCGTTTCATAGGCAACTCGAGGATGTTGTCTCATTGAGTACACTTTCGAATTGGGTCAAGAAGCGACCTCGCCAGAAGCCCTGGACGGCTCTGAGGAAAAACATCGAACGGATTGCGGAGGCATTGAATTGCGATGTAGAGGACATCGCTGAGTACCCCAGACCAAAACCGTATTGGGACAGCCGCTTTCTCCTGATCGTTGCCTTAGGAGGGACTGACGAACAAATGATGGAGCTCAATGTCTATGGCGAAGAGGTAGCGCTCAAGGAGCGAGGTACGGAATCGCAAGAGTTGCGTGGTAATGTCCTCACGGCGGACGAGAACAAGTTGACCGGCCATCTGCAAGTTCTGATCGGGGACATCGGCGCTCCCGATGGCGACTCGGTTTCCAAGCCAACTGAGATGACGTTTCAGGCCAATCGTGACGGGGATGAGATTCGGGGTGCGATGTTAGCCCGAGATCGCAAAGGAAACATCCTAACGGGGCATTTCAAAGGAGTGCGCAAGGGGCGATCCCGCTACAAACCGCACCGAGCCACGCACGGTTGAATCGTAGATTTGGTATGCTGTGTGTCTACATCGTTTGTGGAGCACATCATGATTCAAGGCAACGGGGATTCCGCTTCGGGCGGAAGCGACCCGCAACACCAAGTCGCGGCACGGATCCTACAGATAGCGGCGGACCGATTGTTGGCCCGCATGTCTCTGGCTGAGACCGGTTCGTTGGAGATTCTTCGGGAAATCGCTTCGTATGCCAAACAGCGGGCTTGGACCATTCCCGCAAGCGTTTCGCAGGTCAAGGATCCCGATATGGCGGCCCTGCAATGGCTCTTGCCGCAATTGGAGTCCGAGGATCAATCGATCGTCCGAGATGCGGTACACCGAGCGATTCAGCTTTTAAGTTGCGAGGTTTCTTTTCATGCAGCGGTGGAGCGATCGGCGCGACGACAGGTTTACAACCTAGCCTATGGACTGACGCACGAGATCAACAATCCGCTCGCCAATATCGTCGCGCGAGCTCAAAAACTGATGGGTGAGGTGGGCGATCCCCAAGCGCGGCGGTCCTTGGCTACCATCATGGACCAAGGAATGCGAGCCCATGAGATGCTCGCGGAAGTGATGCGCGCTATCCAGGGTGGAGTCTGCAGTCTATCGGCAACCGATGTCGCTTCGATTGTGCGTCAAGCGTGGACTCAGTTGCAGGAGCAGGCCCGCAAAGAGGGAATTCGTTGGGAATGCGATATCGGCTCGGAGCAGATTTATGCCGATGTCCACGCCCCATCGTTGCTCGACGCACTTCGGATGTTGGGCATGAACGCAATCGATGTCTGCGGTCCTAACGACGCGGTTTGTTGGGGGTGCGATGTTGTTGTAGTCGACTCCTCGAACGAACGCGTTCGAATCATTCTGAGCGATACCGGTCCAGGGTTGTCTCGCGAAGCGCAGCGATCGGCAAACGATCTATTCTTCAGCGGGCGCGAACATGGTCGCGGGCTCGGAATCTCCCTTGCCGTCGTAAGTCGCATTGTGGAGATGCATCGCGGCACTTTTACGATGCGATCGGAACAGGGCGCGGGCTGTTGTATCGAGATTGAGCTTCCTCGAGTTGGCCCACCCAATGAAGCCCGTCCCAAGATCACTCTGTAGGGATCTTCTTACTTTGAACTGTCTGGCGACACAGTTCGAGCATCTCAATGATCTGTTCAACGGTCAGTTGTTCGGCCCGCAGGCTCGGGGCGAGACTCAAACGCTCGAGAACGGCATCGACTTCCGGCTTTTCGAGTTCATCTTGAACGGCGGTAGCGAGTTGGCTCCGCAGAAACTTTCGTCGGTGAAAGAAGAGGGCACGCAGTTTGGTGTGGAAAAACTCCAAATCGTGGATTCGTTTTCGTTTATCGGCGTTTGGGCGAATTCGAAGGATGGCCGAGTCGACTTTGGGCCGGGGCCAAAAAACGGACGGGGGTAAAACACGCAGAATCTCGCAATCGCACAGCGACTGCATCCAGACGCTCAACGCACTGTAGTCTTTGCAACTGGGGGGAGCGACGATTCGGTCTCCGAGTTCCTTCTGGATCGTGACCACCATGCGTTCGACGAGCGGCGACTCGGTGAGCAAATTACTGATGATCGGTGTCGCTACATTGTACGGGAGGTTTGCGACCAGTTTGAACCTGGCTCCTTCGATCTGCGACATGGCAGCCCAGACCGCATCGAGTATTTCTCGCCGCAAATGGTTCTTATTGCGCAAAGCATCGCAGGTGTGAAGTTCAACATTCGGAATCGAATGCAATTCGCGGGCTGCCAAGGCTTGAAGGTCTCGATCGACTTCTACGGTGATCACGCGACCGGCTCGGGCTGCGAGCGATTTGGTGAGCGAACCGAGGCCTGTTCCTATCTCGAGCACCACATCGCTACGACCCAGTTCTGCACCCTGGAGCAGAATGTCGAGCAGATTCAGGTCGATCAGGAAATTCTGACCGTAGCGAGTCTTGGGTTGCAGTCCTGCGCGTTCAAGCGTTTTCGCGAGGAACGTAAGTGTTTGCCGTTCACTCATCGAATCTCAAAGATCCCTTCGACCTCGACCGCCATCCCACCGGGAAGGGAGTTGGTTCCGAGCGCACTGCGAACTCCGATCCCCAGGTCTTCACCCCAAAGATCGACGAAGACTTGGCTGCATCCGTTGATGACAGCAGGGCTTTGTCCAAAGTCGTCTGTGCAGCGGACGAGTCCCAACAGCTTGACGACCCGGACAACGCGATCCAAATCGCCGAGACCTGCTTGAAGGGTTGCCAGGATGGCGAGTGCAGTCTGCTTAGCCGCGGCCTTGCCACCCTCAACATCCAGATCGGCGCCGACACGCCCCAACATCATGGTTCCATCGCTCTTGAGAGGACCGTGTCCTGAGACATAGGCTAGGTTGCCAACTACGAGGACGGGTTTGTAGAGCCCAACCGGTTTCGGAGCCGGTGGAAGCTTGAGTCCGAGCGATTCCAGTTTCTGTCCGATTTGCGACATGGGTTGTAGTCCTTGTTTTTTGGTGTGAAGGGAATCCTAAAGCATAGATGGAATCGACTTAACTCGCAAACCGCACAGCGAGTAAATGATCGGCAAGTCGTGTTAATCCAACGATGCGATGCGAGAGAGGTACTCGTCCTGTGCGATTTCTCCAGCGAGAAATTGGTAGGACAGGATATAACGCACGATGCGTTGGCGATCCTCATGGCGGTGGTCCGGGCGGTAGGCAACCCGATCGAGTCGATAATTGTCCTGAATATCCGCTATCTTGACTTGCCGAGCCAATTCGTTACAAGACAAGCGGATGATGTAATCCTCGTAACGCATGCTTTCCGGCTTGGTCAGCAGCGAGACCGCCTCGACGACTTCGCGCGACATTCCTGCAGCATGAAGCTCTTCTGCTGTCGCCGAAGTGTCTTCGAGGACATCATGCAATACTGCGACTTGCATAGCCTCCGGGGTGGAGCAGGCCAGCATCACACGGAGCAAATGCAACATGTAGCATTTTCCCTCCTTGTCTCGTTGGCCTGCATGGTAATGGATGGCCAGGCGCAAAGCCTGTTCTATCGCGTCTTGGTGTGTGGCGAAGTTATTCGACATGCTTGAGTTAGGGGCGGTTTACGAAGAAATGGAAACCATGGC
>CAYXFO010000391.1:3357-4207 GCA_964464255.1 uncultured Pirellula sp. | reverse complement strand
TAGAGGTAGGGATTGAGGCTTGGGTCGTTGTACATTTTCATCTGCCGGTAGGTGCGGTGGCGTTTGGTTCCCGCGTAGATATCGGCGAGGAGCTCGCGGAGGGATTGCGAGAGGTCGGCGAATTGCAGGCGGCAAACCGCGATGCGATGCGTGACCTTGTCGATGTGGGCTTGATCGATATCGGTTCGTTCGAGTTGTTCATTGAGATGATAGATCCGGAGGGCCATGATCGAGAGTCGGTCGATGGCGCTGCCGGGCGTTTCGGTATTGAGTCGAGCATCGGGTGCGAGCGTGACATTTTTCTTTTGGATGTCTTCGGTGATCCAATCGTCGACTCGTTCGATCCAATCGTTGCGCTGTTGGTTGTATTTATCGATGGCTCGTTTGACGCGCGCGATATCGGCATCCGAGACATCGGGGGAGCGGGCGATATCTTCTTCATGCCATAACAAGTAGTTGAACTGGTGTTGTTGGCAGACAACCGCCAGAACAGACTGCGGAGAATAATTCGGATCGGCGTGATTCGGATCGCCGTAGGGATGATCGATCGGTTCTCGGTGCCAGCGTTCGACGGTTTCGACATGGAGTTGGTTGATCGCGGCGACGTCGATCATGGTTTGATTCTCTTTCGTGGCGAGAGAGCGGATTAGGGTTTTTCTTCCATCGCGCATGTGCATACCAGATGGCCACAACCGGGACAACCTCGACCGTATTTCTTTTGGACGGCGGCGGTCAGGTCGATCTCAGCGACGTTGGCGATTGTGGTGAGCCACGCGAGCACATCGGCGAATTCCTCCTCGAGGTTATCACGGTCGTTTCCCGCGCGGAGCGCTGCAGCCAGTTCCCCTAT